>DATAAG010000792.1:0-7575 GCA_036260235.1 Longimicrobium sp. | reverse complement strand
CCCGGAGGGGGCGCCGCGGGCGCAGCGAGATGCCCGTCGTCGCGCCTCCGCCCCGCGGTCGCAGTTCTCCCCCTCTCCGCGAGGAACGAGCGGGGAGGGGGCCGGGGGGAGGGGCCCCCGCGGACGCAGTGAGATGCCTGTCGAAGCGCTTCGTCCCGTCTCCACCAACCTCCCCAGGGTTTTGGGGGAGGTGGGCGAGTCATGCGTGCCCGGAGGGGGCGCCGCCCGGGCCTGCGTGGATGGAAAAAACCGCGAAAATCCGCGCCGTTCGCGCTGGAACGGTGTGTGCATGCCCCCGCCCTCCCCGGAGGAGTGTCCGGGACGGGGCAGGATTGTGAGCATCGACACGCCAAGGAGGGAGCGGTGGACACCGACACGACGCGCCTCGACACGGGGCACGCACCGCCGGCCACGGCCGAGATCCTGGAGGGTCTGAACGACCTGCTCCAGCTCGACCACGACGCCGTCGGCGCGTACGAGATCGCCATGGAGAAGCTCAAGGACCGCGACCACGCCGACCAGATCGCCGGCTTCCGCCGCGACCACGAGCGGCACATCCGCGAGCTCAACGAGCTGGTGGCGGAGCTGGGCGGCACGCCCATGAACCAGCCGCACGCCACCGGGCCCTTCAAGATGGCCCTGCAGAGCCTGGGCGCGCTGGCCGGCGACCGCGGCACCCTGATGGCCTTCCGCACCAACGAGCTCGCGGTTCGCGCCAAGTACGATTCGTACGCGTCGAAGGCCAACCTGTGGCCCACCCACATCAAGCGCGTCATCGACCGCTGCGCGCTGGACGAGGAGCGGCACTTCCAGTGGGTGTCCGACGTGCTGGGCAAGGACGAGAACGCCACCCTGGACCCGGTCGATGCGCTGCGCGAGCGAGCCGCCGCGGCCGGGCACAAGCTGGACGCCGCGAAGGAGCGGGTGGCCGACGTCGCGGGCCAGGCGCGCGAGCGGGCCTCCGAGGTGGCGGGGCAGGTGCGCGAGCGGGTGAGCGGCGGCGTGGGCGCCGTCCGCAACCGCATCGCCGGGGTGATGGACCGCCAGGGCGCGGGCGTGCCGGCAGGGGACGAGGCGTACGACGGCTACGCGGCCGGGGGCACCGGCCGCGCGACCGCCCTGCGCGACCGGGCGCAGACGCTGGCGGGCAACGCCGGCGACACCTTCGAGCGGCGCTACTACGAGCAGCCGCTCCAGACGCTGCTGATCGCCGGCATCGCCGGCTTCGTCATCGGCCGGCTGCTTCGCTAACGGGGAGGACCCATGGCTGACCTGAACGTGAACCGCGACGACGACACCATGCCCGACGCCGCGCTGGCCGGGGGCACCGCGCCGCGGGTGACCGAGACCGACCACCTGCTCCCCGAGACGACGCACGCCGCGGCGCCCGGCACCATCGCGCAGGTGGACGATCCCGAGCTGGCCCGGCTGCAGATCGAGCAGACGCGCGCCCGGATGTCGGAGACCATCGACCAGATCGAGGAGACGCTCGCCCGCAAGAAGGAGCGCCTGGAGGAGCGGATGGACGTGATGGCGCCCGTCCGCCGCACCGCCCGCGAGAACCCGCTCCCCGTGATCGGCGGGGTGTTCCTGGCGGGGCTGGTGCTGGGCTTCCTGACCGGCGACGACGAGGACGACGAGCCGCAGCCGGCGGTGCGGCGCTACGCGGTGGACTTCGACCGCGAGCGGGCCTACGGCAGCCACTGGGAGGAGCGCTCGCGCACCTGGGAGCGCCGCGCCCGGCGGCTGATGGACCTGGCCAACCGCCAGGAGGCGGAGCTGCTGGCCCTGCGCGGCGAGGGCGCGCGCCCGCGCCGCCGCCGCCGGCTGTTCGGCGTGCGCGAGGCGGTGGACGACGGCCTGAGCCGCGGCCTGGCCGACGCCTACGTGGGCGACGACGCCGCGGCCAGCGTGCACGACCGCGGCTACGACATGCCCCGCGGCGGATACGACGGCATGCCGCTGCACGAGGCGGACTCGTACCCGCCGCACGACGAGGGCGACGCCTACGGGCGCGACCCGCTCCCCGCGCCGGTCTGATCGGCGGGACGCTTCGGCGGATGATGGGCGGGCGCCGGCTACGTAGCCGGCGCCCCGTTTTCGTGCCGCGCGCGGCGGCGTATCTTCTCCTCCCGGAAGGGATTCCCGTACGTCCGCCATCCGCACGAAGCACCCGTGAAGCTCACCCCGCGCGGCATCCTGGCCGCGGTTTTCGTTCTGATCGTCGCGGCGGCGTGCGTCCGCCTGGGCTTCTGGCAGCTGGACCGCCTGGAGCAGCGGCGCGTGCGCAACGCCGCCATCCGCGCCGCGGGCGCCCTTCCGCCCGTCCGCCTGGACTCTGCCGCGCCCGCGCTGGCAGCCGATCCCCGGGCGTTCGCGTGGCGCCGCGCGGAGGCCGCCGGCCGCTACCACCACGCGGGCGACATGGTGCTGCGCGGCCGCTCCCGCGGGGGACGGCCGGGCGTGCACCTGGTCTCTCCGCTGATCCTGGCGGATGGGCGCGTGGTGATGGTGAACCGCGGCTGGGTGCCCGCGCCGGACGGAAGCACGGCGGACGTCCGTCCCCTGCGCACCACGGGCCCGGTGCGGGTCTCCGGCGCGCTCCTTCCCCTGTCGGACGATGCGGACCGCGGCCTCCCCCTCCCGGGCGGCGGCGCGGGGGCGGACACCACCTGGCGGCGCGTGGACCTGGCGGCGGCGGGGGAGCGCAGCCCCGGTCCCGTCGTCCCCCTCCTCCTCCAGCAGCTTCCGGCGGGCGGGGTGGAGGGACCGCCCCCCGTTCCGGAGCCGCTGCCGGAGCTTTCGGAGGGGAACCACCTGAGCTACGCCGTGCAGTGGTTCAGCTTCGCCGCCATCGCCGTCGGGGGATTCCTGGTGATGGCGTTCCGCCGTCCGAAGTCCGCCTGAGAACAGGAGTTTACGCGTCACCGGAGGGTATCCATCTTGCACACGCGGTTCCTCCCTTGGCCCCGGGCGCGGGGCCGGGTTGGTGACGTGTTCCACTCGCACAGGGAGGAGTTCGACATGGCACGCTATGGACGGGACTACGGCCGGGATCGCTGGAGCGGTGGCGGCTACGGCGGCGGGGGGTACGGCGGGGGTGGTGGCGAACGCGGCTCCTCGCGCGGCGGCGAGTACGGCGGGATGGGCTCCGACGCGAACTACGGCGGCGGAAGCCAGGCGTACGGCGGCGGCTACTCGGGATTCGGCTCCGGGGGCGGCGCGTACGACAACGACTTCAACGCCGGCGGATACGGCGGCTACGGCTACGGCAGCGGCGGCGGGATGAGCAACCGCGGCGGCTACGGCGGCGGCGGCCAGGACTGGGGCGGCTACGGCGCCGAGACCGGGTTCAGCGGCGGCTACGGCGGCACGGAGAGCGACTGGAACCGCGGCGGCCGTGACATGAACCGCTATGGCGGCGCGTTCGGCGGACAGGGCAACGACTTCGGCACCGGGGGGTACGGGGGCGGCCGCTCCGGCTACGGCGGCGGCAGCTACGGCGGCGCGGGGTACACCGGGGGCGGCCAGAACTACGGCGGCTACGGCGGCGGCTGGACGGGCGGCGGCATGCGCGACACGGGCGGCTCGTACGGCGGCGGCACGTCGTACGGGTACGGCGGCGGGCAGCAGGGCGGCGACGAGCTGCGCCGCATGCGCGCGGCCGACGTGATGACCGACAACCCCGAGTGCGTCACGCCCGACACCTCGCTGGCCGAGGCCGCGCGCAAGATGCGCGACCTGGACGTGGGCATCATCCCCGTGGTGGAGAGCGAGAGCAGCAAGCGGCTGCGGGGCGTGCTCACCGACCGCGACATCGCCATCCGCGCCGTGGCCGAGGGGCGCGACGCCAACTCCACCCGGGTGATGGAGGTGATGACCACCGAGGTGGAGACCTGCAACAAGAACGACTCGCTCCGCGACGTGCTGAGCGTGATGGAGCGCGAGCAGGTGCGCCGCGTGCCCATCACCGACCGCGAGGGGCGGCTGGTGGGGATCATCGCGCAGGCCGACGTGGCCACCGAGCTGGACACGCCGCAGGGCCAGCGCCGCTTCGCGGACACCGTGGAGCAGATCTCCGAGCCCGGCAACCCGCGCAGCCGCGGCTCCGGCGGCCGGGCCAGCCAGGGCCGCGGGGGGGGCGGCGGCGGGCTGATGGGCGCCGTCCGCAACGCCGTCAGCAGCCTGGGCGCGAGCGGTCATGAGTCGCACGGGCGCGCCGGCGGCGGAACCTACGGCTCGACGGGCGGCTCGACCGGCGGGATGAACGCGGGGAACAACGATCCCCGCGCCATGAACGACCCCGGCAGCGAGAACGTCTGACCGCGGAGGCACGAAGGGAGGCCCGGGCGACCGGGCCTCCTGCTTTTTGAGTGCGTGAGTGCGCGAGTGCGCGAGTCGGAGATTGAAGTTCAACCTCCCCCAGGGGTTTTTGGGGGAGGTGGGCGAGCAATGCGAGCCCGGAGGGGGCGTGCTCCCGGCGCCACCGCTGCCGAAGTGCGATCGGAGTTCTCCCCCCTCTCCGCGAGGAACGAGCGGGGAGGGATGGGGAGGGGCGGGCCCCGCCTTGCCCCCGCGGCAAACGAACGTGTATCCTCCCCCGTTCCCCGCAGCAGCGCCGGCCGGTGCTGAGTCCCCACGTTGAACGGATGAGACGATGAAGCGGATCGTGATGATCGCCGGGGTGGCCGCGCTGGCCGCCTGCGCCGCCGCGCCCGCGGGAGGCGGTGTGGAGTCAGACCCCGGCACGGCGTCCGGCGGTGACGCGCGCGCCGGGACGCCCGCGGCCGCGGCGGCCACCATCACCCCGGGCGAGATGCGCGACCACATCGCCTACCTGGCGTCGGACGCGCTGCGCGGGCGCGACACGCCCAGCCCGGGGCTGGACTCCGCCGCCGCGTACCTGGTGCGCGAGTTCCAGCGGCTGGGGCTGCAGGGCGGGGCGGGGAACGGCGAGTTCATCCAGCGCTTCGCGCCGCGGGGCCGCGGGCCGGCGGTGGCGCCCAACGTGGTCGCCATCTTTCCCGGCGCGGACCCCGCGCTCCGCAACGAGTACGTGGTCCTCTCCGCGCACATGGACCACGTGGGCGTCGGCCGGCCGGTGCGGGGGGACAGCATCTACAACGGCGCCGACGACGACGCCTCGGGCACCTCCGCGCTGCTGGAGGTGGCCGAGGCGTTCGCGGCGCTGGAGCGGCGCCCCGCGCGCTCCATCCTGTTCCTGGGCGTGAGCGGCGAGGAGCAGGGGCTGCTGGGCTCGCACCACTTCAGCGAGAACCCCACCGTGCCGCTGCAGTCCATCGTGGCCAACGTCAACATCGACATGATCGGCCGCAACGCGCCCGACGACGTGGTGGTGATCGGCAAGAACTACTCGTCGCTGGGGCCGCTGGTGGAGCGCGTGGCGGCGGAGCACCGCGCGCTGCTGGGGCTTACCGCCAGCGACGACCGCTGGCCCAACGAGCGCTTCTTCTTCCGCAGCGACCACTTCAACTTCGCGCGCAAGGAGATCCCGGCCGTCTTCTTCTTCGCCGGCACGCACGAGGACTACCACGAGCCCTCGGACGAGGTGGAGCTGATCGACACCGACAAGGCGGCCCGCGTGGCGCGGATGGTCTTCCTCACCGCCCACGCCATCGCCACCGACCCGCAGCGCCCCCAGTGGACGCCAGCCGGCCTGGCCGAGGTGCGCAGGATGACGGGCGGGCGGCGGTAGACCCTCGGAAGACGGTCCCGTTCCAGACCGGAAAGCAGCGGCGAGAGATGCAGAGGGACAGTCAGAAGCCAGAGGAGACAGCGGACCACTTCCCGGTCCTCCGTTCCTCTGGCTGTTCTCTGTCCCTCTGTATCTCTCGCCGTTTGTTTTTCCGATCGGTCTTCAGGACGGCACTCCGCCGCGCTCCTCGCTGGGGGCCGGACCGCCGTGCTCGGCCACGGCGGGGCTGGGGGCGGGCTCCATCAGGAAGCGGTGCTGCAGGAAGGCCGCCAGCACGCCGCCCAGCAGCGGGCCCACCCAGTACACCCAGTGGTCGTCCCACGCGCCCGACACCACCGCCGGGCCAAAGACGCGCGCCGGGTTCATCGCCGCGCCGGTGATCGCCCCCGTGGCCATGATGTCCAGCGCCACCGTGAGCCCGATGGCGAAGGGAAAGACGGAGCGCGGCGCCCGGGGATCCACCGCCGTGCCGAAGACCACCAGCACCAGGAAGAAGGTGGTGATCACCTCCACCACCATCCCTCCCGGCGCCGTCACGCTCGGCGCGATGGCCGGGGTGCCGGCGTCCACCACCTCCAGGCCGAAGAGGTAGCCCACGATCAGCGAGGCCAGCAGCGCGCCGCCCAGCTGCGCGGCCAGGTACAGCGCGCCGCGCGCGGGCGCCATCCGCCCCGTGGCCACGAAGCCGGCCGTGACGGCGGGGTTGAAGTGGCCGCCGGAGATGGCCCCCAGCGCGGCCACCATCACCGCGATGGTCAGGCCGTGCGCCAGCGCGACCGACGTCAGCGACGCCGTGCCTTCGGCGCCGGAGATGGTGTCGGCGCTGATGGCCAGGATGCCCACGAAGCAGAGCGCGAAGGTGCCGATGGCCTCCGCGACCAGGGCGCGTGCGGGACTCTCGTTCATCGTCGGGGTGGATCGGGCGTTGTTGGATGGACGGCGGGGCAGGATGCGGGGCACTCTATCCGCGTGCGTCCACCGCCGTCAAGCACGGCGTGCGCGCATCGGTGCGCCACGGGGTGTGACGGCCGCCGCGGGCGGACCGTTGCACTGCGCGCTGGCACCGGTGATGCGGCCGACGTATACATGTGACACGGACGCGGCCGGCGGCCTTTCCCGCCGCGCCCCCGGTCCCCCCCCACACGCGGTACCCGTATGACGCACCGCCTTTTCCTCGCCCTGCTGGCCGCCGCCCTGGCGGTGCCGGCGTGCACCGCCTTCCGCACCACCTCCACGGAGCGCGCGGCGCTGCTGAGCGACGCCCCGCTCCCCATGGACCGCACCTGCCGCGTGTCGATCGACCCGCTGGAGCTGCCCCCCGCGGAGATCCTGGTGGATTCCGCCGCCCTTTCCGCCGCCGTCGCGCAGGTGTGGCGGCAGGCGGGGAGCCCGGCGGGGCACGTGCTGATCGGGATGCGCTACGACGAGCACGGGGTGAACGTGCGCCGCGCCGTGATCGAGCGCCGCGTGCCGGCGGCCCTGGCGGACACCGTGCAGAAGCTGGTGTTCGCCTACCGGCGCGCGCTGCCGCAGGCGGAGCGCGAGTGGGGGGTGCGGCTGCGGATGGACCTGGGGGAGCAGCCGGTGCTGCGGGTGGGCCGCAGCCTGGTGTGCGCCCCGCGCGCGAGAGACCCGGCGGCCGGGATCGGCAACTCGATGATGGCGGCCTCCTTTGGCGACGTGCGCCAGTCCGCGCCCTCGCCGGGGCTGGCGGAGAGCGCCGGGGCGGTGTGGGTGCGCGTGGTGCTGGATGCCGGGGGAAACGTGACGGACGCGCGGGTGGAGCGCGCCGCCATCCGCGCCGCCGCGGAGCAGCAGGTGCTGCGCTACGTCCGCGCCATCAGCTTTCTCCCCGCGAC
>DATAAG010000791.1:0-7246 GCA_036260235.1 Longimicrobium sp. | reverse complement strand
AGCGACGAGAAGCTCTCCAGCACCCGACCTACGGTGGCAGGCAGTTCGTTCATGACTTGCTCCTCTTCTTGGCCGAAGAATGCAAGCTCATGCGCGCAACTTGCCTGCCACCCTTTGTTTACTTTTGGATAAAGTCGAGCTAATACCGAATCCGGATAAACTGTCATTCTGATGGCCGAATCCTGAAAAAGAATGCCTCACGCAGAGTCAGCAGAGTGAGCAGAGTAGAGTTTGCCCTGTGCACGGGACAACTCTGCTCCCTCTGCTGACTCTGCGTGAGGTTCTTTCTTTTCCCGGATCTGGTATAAACCGGGAATCGCCGCGCCCGCGCCGGAGCGACTGAAGTCGCCGCTGGAAGTTCGCAAGGTCCGCCTTCGCGGACTGCACCGCTGCCAGATTCTCTCGCTGGACGGTTCCAGCGGAGAGCGAGGCTGAGAGTACCGGACTTGATTCGCAACAGGCACCATTCGCCGGGGCTGGCTGGATGTCTCTCGCGCGTGTCCTGAGCGGGTACACCAGGCGCGCGTCCACTGAACGCGGCCGACGTTCAGTAAACGCGTCCGGACAGCAATCCACATCCGAGCCCACCGGTCGGCCCGCATCGCGCAAGCACATCTTGCACAACCAGTTACGCGGAAAACAGGAAAGGCTCCGATCCCCGGAATGCGCGATGCCTTCCCGGGAGGCGCCGGCGCGTGTCCGCGCCGCCGTGCGTCACCCATTCCCCGGGGAGGTTCCCCATGATCCCACGCAATCCGCTGCTCGTCGCCGCGCTGGTCCTGCTTCCCCTTGCCGCCGGGTGCTCAGCCACCGGCGGGTCGGACGGCGCCGAGGCGACCACCGCCGACGCCGCCGACGCCACCGTGGAGCCGACGTCGGCGGGGGACACCACCGGCTTCGCGCCCGGCCCGGAGCTCAACACCGAGGAGTACGCGTACATCGCGGAGAACGACTTCCGCGACGCGTCCACGGCGCCGCTCTCCACCTTCGCCATCGACGTGGACCGTGCCTCGTACGCCAACGTGCGCCGCTTCATCAACGAGGGACGCCTTCCGCCCGCGGACGCGGTGCGCATCGAGGAACTGATCAACTACTTCGACTACGACGACCCCGATCCCACGGGCGAGCACCCGTTCGCGGTGCGCACCGAGGTGGCGCCGGCGCCGTGGAACCCGGCCCACCGGCTGGTGCGCATCGGCATCCAGGGGCGGCGGATGGAGCAGGAGGAGCTTCCGCCCAGCAACCTGGTCTTCCTGGTGGACGTCTCCGGGTCCATGGACGAGCCCGCCAAGCTGCCGCTGGTGAAGCGCGCCCTGTCGCGCCTGGTGGAGGAGCTGCGCGACGAGGACCGCGTGGGGATGGTGGTCTACGCCGGCGCGGCGGGGGTGGTGCTGGAGCCCACCTCCGGCGCCGACCGGCGCGAGATCCTGCGGGCGCTGGACGACCTGGAGGCCGGCGGCAGCACCGCGGGGGGCGAGGGGATTCGCCTGGCGTACCGGCTGGCCCGCGACGCGTTCATCCGTGGCGGCAACAACCGCGTGATCCTGGCCACCGACGGCGACTTCAACGTGGGCGTGAGCAGCGAGGGCGAGCTGGTGCGGCTGATCCAGCAGGAGCGCGAGGACGGCATCTTCCTCACCGTCCTCGGCTTCGGCACGGGCAACTACAAGGACAGCCGCATGGAGGCGCTGGCGGACCACGGCAACGGCAACTACGCGTACGTGGACGGCGAGGACGAGGCGGAGAAGGTGCTGGTGCGCGAGATGGGCGGCACCCTGTTCACCATCGCCAAGGACGTGAAGGTGCAGGTGGAGTTCAACCCGGCGCAGGTGGATTCGTACCGGCTGATCGGCTACGAGAACCGCGTGATGGCGGCGGAGGACTTCAACGACGACCGCAGGGATGCCGGCGAGCTGGGCGCCGGCCACACCGTGACCGCGCTGTACGAGGTGGTTCCCGCGGGCGGCGGCGGCGGACGCCCGCGCGTGGACCCGCTGCGCTACCAGGACCGCCGCCCCCGCGCCGGCTCCGGCTCCGGCGAGCTGATGACGGTCAAGCTGCGCTACAAGGACCCCGACGGCGGCGAGAGCCGGCTGATCGAGCGCGCCGTCCGCGACGGGGGCGGCTTGCTGGACGAGGCGTCGGACGACTTCCGCTTCGCGGCGGCGGTGGCGCAGTGGGGGATGCTGCTGCGCGGCTCCGCGCACGTCGGTGAATCCTCGTACGGGAACGTGCTGCAGCTGGCCCGCGGCGCCCTGGGCCGCGACCCGCACGGCGACCGCGCCGGCTTCGTGCGGCTGGTGCAGTCCTCCCGCCGACTGGCGGGGCGCGAGGAGGTGGACGTGGACGAGGAGCCCGTCATCCCCGGCGACGAAGACGTTCACTCGCACGGGCGGTAGGAAACAGAATCGCCTCACACGGAGTCAACGGGGCCAGCGGAGTCGTCTCTCGAGCGAGGACGAGCCCATTTCCCATCATTCCGTGGGGAATGGATACATGGACTCGTCACGAACGAGCTCCGTTGACTCCGTGTGAGGCCAGAGCGATTCCCGATCGCACTCACGCACTCACGCACTACAAAGCATCGGGGCCCCGCCGTGGTGGCGAGGCCCCGATTTCCGTCCGTCCCGGAATCCGCGGGGGGATTACAGGCCGCTGCCCAGCGAGGTGCCGGTGACGCCGCGGTACACGTTCACGCGCCCGTTGCCGAAGCGGGTGTCGTAGCCGGCCGCGCCGATGTCGTCGGCGCTGCTCTGGATGCGGGTGCGCAGCGCGCTGCCGCGCAGGCCCGTCTTGCTGGCGATCACCGCGGCGGCGCCCGTCACCTGCGGGGTGGCCATCGAGGTGCCCTGCAGGTAGGCGTAGCCGCCCGACAGATACGCGCTGTAGATGCCCATCTCGTCGGTGGTGTTGCTGTACAGCTCGCCGCCGGGGGCGGACATGTCCAGCCCGCTGCCGTACTGCGAGTAGTAGGAGAGCGCGTCACGCCAGTTGGTGGACGACACCGAGATGGCGTTGGCGTCGCAGGCCGGGCAGGCCACCTTGCTGCTGCCGCTGTTGCCGGCGGCGGCGATCACCAGCACGCCCTTGCCGGTGGCGTAGGCGATGGCGTCCTTCTCGGCCTTGGAGATGGTGGTGCCGCCCAGCGACAGGTTCATCGCCACCATTCCCGGGTAGTCAGCCGCGGCGCGGATGGCGTTCACGATGGCGCTGGTGGGGCAGCCGCTGGGGCCGCAGACGCGCTGAACCAGGATGCGCACGTTGCTGGCGGCGCCCGTCACGCCCGCCACGCCCACGGTGCTCCCCGCCATGGTGCCGGTGGTGTGCGAGCCGTGGCCGTTGTCATCCTCGGGGTCGTTGTCGCCGCTCACCCAGTCGCGGCCGGCGATCAGGCGGCCGGTGAACTCGGGGTGGTCCATGTCCACGCCCGTGTCCAGGCTGCTGATGACCACCGCCGAACCGCCGGCGCCCACGTTGTTGATGGCGTCCTCGTCCGCGTCCAGCAGCGAGCTGTAGGTGCTGGGCAGCGGCTGGCCGTTGCGGCCGCCCGTGTCGTTCTCGTTGAAGTACGCCGTCAGGCCGCCGGGGTTGTAGAAGGCCCACAGCTTGGGGTCGATGGCCTGCGTCTGGCGCAGGTAGTTGGGCTCCGCCCACTCCACGCGCGCGTCCAGCGCGAGGCGGGCCGCCTCGGCGCGCTCCTGGCCCTTCGCCACGCCCAGCACGGCGAACTCGCTGCGGTAGCCCATGCGGTTGAAGCTGGGCCCGCCGGCGTTCCCGGTAATCACGTTGAGCGAGAACCCTTCCTTCATCTTGATCAGGATCTCGCCGGGCACCACGGCCTCGGTCACCTGGGCAAGCGGCAGAGGCGCGGGGGTCGCCTCGGGACCGGCGGGGGCGTCGGAGCAGGCGGCGACCGCAAGGGTCAGCGCCGCCGCGGCGGCAATACGAACACGATACATCGAATGCTCCCTGCTGGATTGGGGAAAGGGGAACGAGCCGTCCGGGGGGGAGAGAAGGGTTCGCTCCCTGGGGTGTGAACGTCCGTTCGATGGAGACGTACCCGGCTAAGGCAAGGGGTGGACCAGTTCGAAACGGGGCACGGACCACCCCATAAACCAAGTAATCACAAGGACTTCTCAAAACAGGCGCTCCGCGAGGTCCGAAACGAAGCGGTGCAGGGTGCACCGATCTGGTGCACTTGTCGCAGCGGCCAGAGCGCATCATCTCGGTGCTACACCCATCCAGGGGAATAATTATTCAGCACCGAAGACAGGGAGGCGCGGAGAGAGAAATCCCTCCACACCTCCCCCGTGAGACCGACTGCTTTTCGAGCCGGTGTCGGCTACCAGAATCCGACAAAAGTGTTGCCAGCGCTGCCCTCCCCCGCGTATCGTTCCCGTCACCGCTTCGCGTGAACACGCGGCGGTCGCCCACCTCACCACCAGGGAGACAGGCATGAAGAAGATCATCCTCGACTCCGAAGCGCTGCTCGTGGAGTCGTTCGAGACGCTCGGCGGGCCCTCCGAGGTGTTCGGGACGGTTCGGGGCCATGGCGTTTACTGGACGAACGCCTCCGAACGCCCCTGCTCGCGGTGCTGTCCGCAAACGCTCGAGCAGCCGGCCGACGGGGAGGCGTAGCCTGCCACGCAGGGTGTGGCCGGCGTTATCGCGAGAAGACGCGGGCGTGGAGAGGGCGCAGAGGGATTCCTCTGCGCCCTCTCGCTTTTCATCGCTCCTCGTGCGCCTGCGCACAGCGATTTCAGGCGGCAGCCGGGATGCGCCCCCCTGCCGGAAAGAGGTGCGAGATGGAGTTGGCGTAGTAGCGCAGCACGGGCATCTCCGCGGCGTTGACGGCAAAGAGGCCGTCGGCGTCCAGCACCAGGTGGCGCAGGGTCAGCATCCGCAGCCCCACCGTGACGGCGTAGTCCATGTCCTTGCGCGGCACGTACACCCGCCCGCCGGCCGCCTCCACCTCCTCCACCAGCTCCGCCACCCGCGCCTTGAGCTCCAGCTCGCTCAGCTGCGCCCCGGAGTCGCGCACGAACACGGTGGAGACCAGCGCCACGGGAAGGACGGGGATCACCCGGCCGACGGCCTCCATCAGCGCCGTCCCCAGCTCGGCGACGGCGTCGTGGCGCGCCTCGCGGTCCAGCGTCCGGAAGTCCACGCCCCGCTCCGCGCACCAGCGGCGCATGGAGACCGGCGTGCCGAAGTTGACGCAGGCGTAGCCGAAGCGGTGCCACTGGCTGCGCATCATCAGCAGCAGGTTGCGCCCCACGAAGCGCAGCGTCGTCGCGGCCGCCCGCAGCGCGCCGGGGCGCGGCTGGCCGTGGCCCGCGTCCAGCAGCAGGGTGCGGTCTTCCAGCGTGCGGTCGTAGTTGATCCCCACGGGGACGAAGACCAGGTCGCGCTCCCCCGCGGGGTCGAAGCCGCGCAGCATGTAGTCCAGCAGCCCCAATTTCGGCGGGCGCAGCGTGCCGTCGCGCGACAGGCCGCCCTCCGGGTACACGGCCTGGGTCACCCCCGCGGCCGTCGCCATGGCCACGTAGCGCTCCAGCACCCGGCGGTACAGCTCGTCGTTGCTGCGGCGGCGGATGAAGTACGCGCCCATGGAGCGGATGAGCTGCTGCAGTGGCCACACGCGCGCCCACTCGCCCACCGCGTAGCTCAGCGCGGCCCGCCGCGCCGCCAGGTAGCCTACCAGCACGTAGTCCATGTTGCTGCGGTGGTTCATCACGAACACCACCGTGCTGCCGCGCTCGATCCCGGCCAGCCCCTCCTCGTCGCTCCATCCCAGCCGCACGCGGTACAGCAGCCGCGCCACGCGCCGCGCCAGCGCGTATCCCAGGCGAAAGTACAGGTAGGCGTTGAAGGCAGGGACGATCTCGCGGGCGTAGCGCTCCGCCCGGGCGGTGGCCACGTCCAGCGGCACGCGCTGCTCGTTGGCGTGCTCCGCCACGGCCTGCACCACGCGCGGGTCGGACATCAGCCGGTCCACCAGCACCTGCCGCCGCGCCAGGCGAAAGGGCTGGATCTCGATCGGCAGCTTGCGGTTGACCTCTTCCAGCACCCGCAGCGTGCGCTGGCGGATGAACCAGCGCGCGCCGGGCACCATCATCCGGTCCAGCAGCGCGACCGCCGCCAGCAGCGCGAGCACGGCGAACTGCCAGCGGGCCAGGGTGACGGTGCCGTCCATCGGAAGACGCGGAAGGGGAGGGGATGCGGGGACCGCACTCAATCTATCGTCCGGCGCCGCGCGGTCCATCAAAAATGTGAGGAGGACGCACCGCGCAACGCGGTCCATCCCCCTCCAGATCCACTAACGCACTCACGCGCTAACGCACGAACGCACTCAACGCACTGCCCCTCAGCCGCCCAGCCGCTCGCGCACGCGCAGGGCGATCAGGCCTTCCAGCACGCCCTTGCTGCGGCACTGGCTCATGCTGGCGTTGGCCCCCGTGTTGGGGCGCGCGAAGGCCTGGAGGGTGGTCTCCAGCCGCGAGCCGCCGGCGGTGGCGCCGGGCTGCACGGTGGTGTGGGCGGTCAGGTGGATGGTGTGCGTGTTCGCGATCTCCATCCCGAACTCGCCGCGGCCGCAGTCGAAGAAGCGGGTGGCCGGCTCGTTCAGGATGCGGCGCGTGAACGAGAGCGACGGGCTGGAGACGGTGCGGGTGGAGGCGTTGGCGGTGCCGGTGAGGCCCATCTCGCGGTACACCTCCGGCAGCACCTGCCACACCCGGTCGACCGGCGCGCCGATGTCGTGCGTCACCATGCGGGTCTCGGCGGCGGTCATCACGTGAATGCCATCGCCGGTGGCGATCACCTGGGCGGGCGGGGCCTCGCCCGCGCTCCCCGCGGCGCCGCCCGCGGTGGCGGGTGCACAGGCGGCGAGGGACAGCAGGCCGGCGGCTACGATTCTGCGCATGGCAACGTCCGGGTCTCGGGACAACGTGCGAAGAGAGCCTGCGAACAAGAGTAGCGGAGCGAGGCGCAAAGAGCCAGCGGGCGCGCCCGTCCTCCTCGAAGGCGTTGCTGAACACCTCCCGGCTATCGCGAGGAGGCGGCGTCTTCCCGAGGGAGAAGGATCTTCTCGCCGAGTCCCGGGCCGGCCTCCGCGCGCGGGATCAGCCCCGCGGGAGTGGCGGCAAGATCCTTCGGCCGGCTCCCGGGGTTCGGAATCGAGGCAAGATTCGGAACGCCTTCCTGAATGGAAAGGTCCGGTGCGAGCCGCCGCGCCCCCTCCGGG
>DATAAG010000790.1:0-13300 GCA_036260235.1 Longimicrobium sp. | reverse complement strand
CACCTGCTCGCGGGCGGCCAGGATGCGCGCGGTGAGCGCCGCGTCGCCGGTGGCGCGGGTGGCGTGCGAAAGGGCGGGGGCGATGGGGACGCCGCTTTCCAGCAGCGCGCCCAGCGCCGCGCAGAAGCGCCCCGCGGCCGCCGCGCGGCGAACGCCGCCCACCAGCGGCGCCTCCAGCAGGAACGCGTGCCAGCGGGCCAGCCCCGCCTCCGTTTCCGTCCACGCCTTCCACACCCCCGCGGCGGCGGCCGCCGCCACGATCGCGGGGACGAAGCCCGCGCGCGCCAGTTCGGCGGCTCCCAGCACCATTCGCGCGGTGGGGGGCAGCGCCTGCCCCAGCTCCGCCAGCACCCGGGCGAAGCGCGGGAGCACGAAGCCGACGAGGAGCGCCAGCGATCCCAGCCCGGCGGCGGCCAGGATCAGGGGATAGGCGAGCGCCCCCCGTACGGCGCGGCGCGTCTCCGCGGCAGACTCCGTCAGCTCCGCGGCGCGCGCCACCGCCGCGGCCAGCCCGCTCCCCGCCTCGCCCGCCTGCACCAGCCCGATGACCAGCGGGGGGATGGCGACGGGCGCCGCGGCCAGGGCGGCGCCCAGGCCGTTCCCCTGGCGCACGGCATCGCGCAGGGCGGGGAGCGCCGGCTTCCACCCCGCGGGGGCCAGCTCATCCATGGCCGCCAGCGCCCGCGCCACGGGGAGCCCGGACTCCAGCAGCGTCGCCAGCACCCGCAGGCCGAGCGCCATGTCCCCGCTGGACATGCGCGGCCGCCCGGCTTCGCGCCAGCGCTCCTGCCGCACCTCCAGCGGGAACAGCCCCCGCGCGAACAGCAGCTCGCGGGCAGCCTCGGCGCTTTCGGCGCGCACGGTCCCGGTCTCCAGCATTCCGGTGCGGTGGGCGGCGCGGTAGGCGAACTGCGGGTGGGCGGAGCTCACGTCACTTCACGACCGGGTCGCCCCACGACGTCACGTCGGCGTCCTCGCCTTCGCCGCCCGCGCGGCCGTCGCGGCCCAGCGAGTACAGATCGAACCCCTGCGGGTTCGCACGGCCCGGCGAGACGTAGACGTACGGCCGGCCCCAGGGGTCGGCGGGGACGGCGCGGCGCAGGTAGGGGCCGCGCCAGTTGCGCGGCTTCTCCCCCGTCACCGGCTCCGTGCGCAGCGCCGCCAGCCCCTGCTCGGTGGTGGGATACGCGTGGTTGTCGAGCCGGTAACTGTCCAGCGCGGTGGAGAAGAGCTCGATCTGCTGCCGCGCCGCGCCCGCGTTCGCGTCCCCGACGTTGCGGAACACCTCGGGCGCCACCACCGCCGCCAGCACGGCGATGATGGCGATGATCACCAGCATCTCGATGAGCGTGAACCCGCCGCGTGCGCGGCGGCGGTGCTGCACGGAATGGGCAGAAGGCATCGGTACGGGAGGCGAGGGTATGCGGGAAGAACGATGGGGAAGGGCGGTTCGCGGCGCCCTCAGTCCTGGACGACGCGCAGCACCTCTTCCAGGGTGGTGGTGCCGTCCTTCACCTTCCGCCAGGCGTCGGTGCGCAGGGGCGCCATCCCCGCGCGCCGGGCCGCCTGGCGCAGCTCGGCCCGCGAGGCGCGCCGGACGACCGCCTCGCGCAGGGCGTCGTCCATCACCAGCAGCTCGTAGATCCCCGTTCGCCCGCGGTAGCCGGTGCCGCGGCAGGCGGGGCAGCCGGCGCCCCGGACGAACGCGACGGGCGGCAGATCGTCGCCGGCCATCCTGCGGACGGCGTCGCGAGGGGGATCGTACACCTCGCGACACCCGTCGCAGATGCGCCGCACCAGCCGCTGCGCCAGGATGCCGTCCACCGTCGCCGCGACCAGGTAGTCGGGAATGCCCAGGTCCAGCAGCCGGGGGAGCGCGCCCACGGCGTCGTTCGTATGCAGGGTCGAGAAGACCAGGTGGCCGGTCATGGCGGCCTGCACGGCGATCTCCGCCGTCTCGGGGTCGCGCATCTCGCCCACCATGATGACGTCCGGGTCCTGCCGCAGGATGGACCGCAGCGCCGCGGCGAAGGTCACCCCCGCCTGGCGGTGCACCGGCACCTGGGCGACGCCGGGGAGCTGGTACTCCACCGGGTCCTCCACCGTGACGATCTTTTCCGCCCCCGCCCGGCGCAGCCCCAGCGCCGCGTACAGCGTGGTGGTCTTTCCCGAGCCGGTGGGCCCGGTGACCAGCACCATCCCGTACGGCTTCCTGGCCAGCGCCTCCACCCCCGCCAGCACGCCGGCCGGCATCCCCAGCTCCCCCAGGCGCACCGGGCGGCCGCCGCGGTCCAGCAGGCGCAGCACCACGCTCTCGCCAAACATGGTGGGCACCGTGGAGACGCGCAGGTCCAGCTCGCGGCTTTCCAGCCGCACGCGGATGCGGCCGTCCTGCGGGCGGCGCCGCTCGGAGATGTCCAGCTCCGCCAGCAGCTTGATGCGGCTGACCACGGCCTGGTGCAGCTCCGCGGGTGCCTCCGGGGCGGGGGCCAGCACCCCGTCCAGCCGGAAGCGGGCGGTGAGGCCGCTGCGCTCCGCCTCCAGGTGGATGTCGCTGGCCCCGGCGTCGAAGGCGTCGCGCACCAGCAGGTTCACGTAGCGGATGACCGGCGGCTGGTTGGCCAGGTCGCGGACGTCGGTGGCCAGGTCGTCGTCGCCGTGCACCTGCGCCAGCTCGATCAGGCGCTCGGCGCGGGTGGACAGCCGCTCGATCATCCGCTCCACCTCGGCGGCGGGCGCGGACTGCACCTGCACGGGCCGGCCGTAGGCGAACGCCAGGTCGTCCACCGCGTCCAGCAGCGCGCCCTCCGCGGCGGCCACCACCAGCGTGCCGTCCGCGCCGACCTCGCGGGGACAGAGGCGGTGATGGAGCAGGAACTCGCGGGTGACCCCTTCCGCGAGCGAGGCTTCGGAGAACGACATGGTCAGGCGGACTGCGGAGACCCCAGCGGAACCTGCGGGAAGGAGTGGGCGCGGCCGCGCGCCGGGATGTAATCTAAAGCCGGGTTCGCGACGCTGGCAACCGTGCCCGCCCCTCGCCGCCGCCGTACGGGGTTCGGACCCGATGCACGCCCGGACCCCTGGCGCGGGAGCCACCGGCGTCCACCCCATCACCGCCACACGGCCGGTGGCGGCCGCGTAGCAGGAAGAACGAAAGGCGGGCCCGCACGCGCGGCGGCGCTGGTCGGCGGTGCCCGCGCGGGGAGGAAGGGCCGGTCAGCGTGCGCGCCCCCTCCTCGCCGGCGTTCGACGCGCGGCGAAAGGCGGATCTCGCCCGCACCCGCCGCCGGCGTGGCATCGGCGCGGCGCGTCGCCGGTTCCCGGCCCGCTCGGCGACCCAACGCTTGCTGAATCGCGGTCCCGCCGCTACTCTCCGGTCAGCGTCCCCACCCGGACAATCCGCCCCGCCGCGCTTTCCCCCCGGCCGCCCCTCGCGCCGGTGCTCCCCCCACCCAGCGACCCACGCATGGCTTCGCCAGCGATCCACGCCCGCCCGAGCGCGCTGCTGCTCGCCCTGTGCCTGTCCGTGCTTCCCGCCACGCTGGGTGCGCAGCAGTGCACGGAAAACCCCTGCGAGTCCGACCCTCCCCAGGTCTTCATCTCTCCCGCGACGGGCTCCTATCCCGCGGGCGGGCTGGGGATCACCGTGCAGTTCGTCGACGCGTGGGGCGTGGCCTACATGACCCGGAAGATGACGTTCAACGGCGCGGACGTGACGTCGCAGTTCACGTACAACCTGGACGACACCTTCACGGCGACGATGACGCTGGTCCCAGGCACGAACACGTTCTCGGCGTACGTGTGCGACATGCACGGGTACTGTACCACCGAGTACGCGACGTACACCGCCTTCGCGGCGGGCGTGCGGGTGACCCCCGACGGCGCGCCGATGAGCGCCCCCGCGTCGTCGCGGCAGGTGGCGCGGTTCACGGTCGTGAACACGGGGGCGGGGACGAGCACGTACTCGCTCGCGCCGTCGTGCTCCGGCGCGGCCGGGTGCCAGGCGTCGCTCACCGGCGCCACGCTCGCGGCGTCGGACTCGGCGTTCGTGGACGTGTCCTTCACGGCCCCGGCTTCGGGGAACGGCGTGGTCAGGCTCACCGCGTCCGCGGGCGGAGCGCAGGACGAGGGGTCCTACGGCGTCGCCGCGCTGGCGGCGGCCGAACCCGGCTACCCCTACGACGCCCGCTCGATGGAGCAGATCGAGCGCGACGCGTGCGTCGTCGTGGGCCTGGGGGGTGGGGTGGCCAACGAGTGCGGCGACCTGCGCGTGGTGCACCCGCTCCCGGGCGTGCGGGTGCTGAACCGGGAGCGCGCCCCCGCGCTGGTGTACAACCACCACCACGCGCGGCCGTACCTGATGGCGGCGGCGCACGTGGCGCCGCGCGCCGGCACCCGTCCCGACACCCTGCGCGGGTACCTGACGGTGGGGACCACCTCCGCCCCGGCAGGCAGGTGGGCGGGGTGGCCCTCCGACACCACCAAGCGGGTGGTGGTGGGGATGGAGGCGTACACGCTGCTCACCGGCATCTACGACTACCGGCTGGAGGTGGTGGCGGAGTGGAACGGCAGCGCCACGCGCGACACCCTCTACCGGCGCACCGGTAAGCTGGTGCACGTGAACCGCAACGGCAGCCCGTTCGGCGCGGGGTGGTGGCTGGCGGGGGTGGAGCGGGTGTACCCGCAGGCGGGCGACTCGCTGGTGCTGTGGGTGGGCGGCGACGGCAGCGCGCGCATCTACCGTGGAGCAGCCGGTGGCGGTACCTGGACGGCGCACCCGTTCGACCGCCCCGAGACCCTGCGGCGGGTCGGTTCGGAGTACGTGCGAACGCTTCCCGGAGGGGCGGAGGTGTGGTTCGACGGCTCGGGGTACCACCGCCGGACGGTGAACCGGCTGGGGCAGGTGACGGAGTTCGTCTGGAACGGGGACCGGCTCACCTCCATCCTGCTCCCCAACCCGCCCGGGCAGGGGGACAGGCTGAGCTACGCCTTCGAATACGGGGGCGCGGTGAGCGGCTGCGCCACCAGCACCACGGGGCTCACTCGAGTGGGCGCGCCGGCGCCGGAGGGCGGATACCGCTACACCTCGCTCTGCGCCGACAGCGCACGGCGGGTCGGCCGCATCACCGATCCCGACGGGCAGGGAGTGGGCTTCGCCTACGCGTCCACCTGGCTGATGACCAGGCGCACCGACCGGCGGGGCGGCGTGGCCACCTTCGGGTACGTCGACCGGCGCCTGACGGTGCACAGGCGCTTCGCGTCGTCCACCGACACGCTGATCACCAACTTCAGTACCGGAGCCGGGCTGGGCCACGGCACCGCGACCCCGGTGGCGAACGTCTACCTGCGGGTGCGCAACCCGCTGGGACACCACACCTATTTCTGGCTCGGGCGATACGGCGCCCCTACACGCGTGCAGGACGCCGCCTCCCGGACAACCTCCCTGGAGCGCGGCGACCCGCGCTGGCCCGCACAGGTCACGCGGGTGGTGGCGCACAACGGGTTCGAGACCACGGCCAGCTACGACGCGCGGGGAAACCTGGCCAGCAGCACGGCCTGGAACCCGTACGGCGACGGGCGCAACGCCACCACCACGTACGCGTGGGACCCGGTGTGGGACGCGGTGACGCAGGTGGTCGCGCCCGAGGGCGAGGTGACGCTGGTGCAGTACGACAGCGTCGGGCGCCGCGAGTGGGAGCAGGCGGGGCCCAGCGACTCGCGCCGGGTGACGTACGCGTACTACCCCAAGACCCACCTGCAGGCCCCGGGGCTGCTGCAGTCCGTCACCCTTCCCACGCCGCCGGGCGCCACCGTCGCCACCGAGCGGTTCGAGTACGACGCGCGCGGCAACCTGGCCGCGGTCGAGAGCCCCATGGGGGTGCGCACGGAAAGCGTGTCGGACCGGATCGGGCGCGTGATCTACGCGAAGGCCCCCATCGACGGCACGTCGTTCCGCTACGACAGCACCTTCTACGACCTGGCCGACCAGGTGGACAGCACGGTCACCCGCGCGGGGACCCAGCGCCTGATCGTCAACAACACGCAGGACGAGGAGGGGAACCTGACGGCGGTGTCCCGCCGCTCCGACCCCGACCCGGCGTCGATCGGCACGGTCACGACGCAGTGGGTCTACGACCTCGCCGGGCGCCGGACGGTGGAGATCGCGCCCGACGGCATGCGCGACAGCACCGTCTACGACAGGGCGGGGAACGCGCTGGAGGTGCATACGCGGCGCACGGACGCCACCGGCCAGCGGCTGGTGATCCAGAACCGCTACGACGCGGTGAACCGGGTGACGCACATCATCACGCCTGCGGTGCAGTACAACGCCCGCGACCAAGCGCTGGCCGAGCGCAACTTCATCATGGGATGGGAGGACGGCGCCAGCACGGACCAGCCGCCGCCGTACCCGTGGTATCCCAACGACGGCGGGAGCGGGTACCGCATCCCCGCCGACACGGCCCTGTTCACGTATCACGTCACGGGCGGCCTCCTCTCCGCGACCAACCGTGACGCCCAGGTGCGGCGCAGCTACTACCCAGGGGGTGCGTTGCGCGGGGACACGCTCGCCATCCGCACCTGGGCCGATCTGTCGCAAGGCGGCAACTTCACCAGCCATGTCTACGGGCTGGAGCTCACCTACGACCGGAACGGACGCAGGACGGAGATCAAGCATCCCTCCAGCGTCGCTCCCCTGGCGGCGGGGGTGCTCAAGGACCGCACGACGTATGCGTTCGACCGCCACACCGGAGCCCTTGCGCAGGTGACGGATCCGCTGGGGAGTCGTTTCCGCTACCACTACAACGTGCGCGGAGAGCTGGACTCACTGTCGCTGCCGGGGGGGATCACGGAGGCGTACCGATACGACCTGGACGGGCGGCTGGCGCTGCACCAGACCCTCAACGCGAGCAGCGCGACCGACCGGTACACGCCAAACCCGCTGCGGCGCGACACGCTGGGGTACGACCCGCGCGGCAAGCTGCTCTTCAGCCGCAACGGCGCGGGCGCGGCCGACACGCTCACCGCCGCGTACTCGCCCCTGGGACACCTTCGGTCCAGTCGCGCCGAGTCCAACGGAGTGCGGCTCAACAACGCGGTCCCGACCTCCGAGTCCATTGAGGAGCCGCGCTACGACGCGCTGGGCAACCAGACGTACCGCCGCACCGAGAGTACGTTCGAGATGGCGGCGTACGGCACGACCACCACCAGCAGTGAGACCTTCCGCTACCACGCGGGCACCGGCCGGCTGCGGGCAAAGGAGACGCCGGTGCACGGCGACACGCTGGTGTACGACCAGGCCGGCAATCTGGTCTGGGAAACGTACACCACGCCGGGGCTCACCGCGTCGGACGACTTCCGCGACCGCGCCTACTTCTACGACGCGGCCGGCCGGCTGCGGGCGGCGGACGTCCGCACGGTAGACGACCCAACGTCCCAGTTGAGCACCTACACACGCGCGTTCGAGGAGTACCGCTACGACGCGCTGGGCCGGCGGGTGCTGGTGCGGGCGCGGCGCGAGTGCGAGCAGGGCACGTACTCTGCGCTGTGCGAGCTGGGGTGGCTGCGGCGCACCGTCTGGGACGGCGACCAGGAGCTCATCGAGATCCAGGCGCCGGGCGGGCAGCAGCCGCAGTACGAGCAGCACATGGAGAACGACACGGCGCACGTGGATCTGGGGATGGCCGTCGCGGACCCGCCGGACCATTCGGTCGTGGACCCCAACCCCTTCTACGGCCGCGTGCTGTACGTGCACGGCCTGTCGCTGGACCACCCGCTGGGGGTGGTGCGGATGGGGTACGGCGACCGGCTGGACACGGCCAGGGTGGACCGCGGCTACCGGGCGGTGGGGCCGTACGTGCTGGTGCCGCACTGGAACAGCCGGGGCCAGGCGGTGCTGGGCACGCACGACGACGGCGCGTGGCGCCGCTGCGAGTGGCTGAACGGGTACAAGCGCTGCAACTTCCTGCAATGGGCCGAACTGTGGGCCGGCTACGCGCGGCCGCGGGTGCGCGAGAACGCCTGGCACGGCACGCTGCTCACCGACAAAGGTGACGGTAGCGGGCTCAACTACCGTCGCAACCGCTACTACGACCCCGCGTCGGGCCGGTTCACCCAGGAGGACCCGATCGGTCTGGCGGGGGGGGTGAACGTGTACGGCTTTGCGGCAGGGGACCCGGTCACATATACCGATCCATACGGTCTCTGCCCCGCAAACCAGGTTCAGGCTCCCGCGGACCCGAACGAGCCGGAGCGGGTCTGCCCGGGCGGTTTAACGCATGGCGAGTATTACCAGCGCGAAGATGGATTCTGGGTCGCCGCGCCTACCGCTAAGAACAAGAGCCCACGGGAGGGGAGCGCGGAAATTGGGGGCCAGATTTTCGCGTGGGCGCAACGGGACTATCTCAAGGGCTGTAGCCTCACGGAGTTTGAGATCAGCATGCGGATGGGTAACACCTCTCGCAGAATGCAGCGCGTGACGGTGGGAACGTGGGACATGAGGCTCAAGAGGGTATACCGGGACTATTACATGGGTCCTATCAGGATCCCCCGCATCGACACCGGTAAGTATGACGGAACTTATACGTCGAGCAACTTCCCACACGGCCTTGACGCACACGCGACGGTGTGGTGCTCGAACGGCTGGGTGTTCTTCCACGCCGATGCGGACAGTACACCTGATTATCAGCCCTGAGCGCCCGGAAGAGCAAATGCGATGGACGATCTGCAAGTTAGCCGCGATTCTGGCGACGGCGTGTTTGATCGGAAATGGGACGTTGCGCGTGTCCGCCCCCACTGCTCATGGAGACCATCCAATGCGTCTTGCGGACGATCATGCGGCGAGGCTTACCTTCGCCCTGTTCAGCGCGCTGCCCGGCGGCGCGGGAGCACCCGCCGGCCCTGAGTGGACGATCGCAGGTGCCGAGATCCCTCAGCCGCTGGTGGTAGATCGGCTTTCCTCCCTTCCCAAGGCGGCGCGGTGTACGGCGATCACCGAAGGTGGTGGATTTCGGATCGTGTGTGAGTCAATCGGCACGGGGCTCGACGAGGACTCCAGGCTTTACGTGGAGCGGGTGCGTTCGGGTGTATCGCTTCTCGGCCGGCTGCTCCACCGGCTCGCCGATCACGATCTCGTGGTCGTCGCCGGACGCTCGTTTTCTCTGCAGCTACCGGCATCTGCGTTGCGGCAGTGGGTCGAAGACTACAGGTTGCAGCCCAGGCCCGATGTTTCCCTGCGTGACCCTACTCGGGACGAACTCCGTTCCGGGATTCGTGCAGCGCTGTACCTGGAGGTACACGCCGACCAGGTCATCTCAGGTATCGAGTGGGTGCCACAGACGAAACGGACACCGTAGTCCGCGCACCCTGCGGCGTTGCGGGAAGTTTCGGACGAGGCTTGCGGGCCGCCGCAGGCCTCGCCTTGTCGCGTCCGTACATCGACGGGCAGCTCTGGCGCTACCACCGGCAGCCGGGCGGGAGCGTGGTCTGGTTCGATCCCCAGGGCCGGCACGTGCGCGATGAACCGCCTGGGCAAACCACCGCGTTCGGCTACAACGGCGAGTACCTGCTCTCCGTCTCCGTGCCGCGGCGCGACGGGCGGGTGGCGGCCACGTACAACTTCTACCACGACTTCTCCACGGCGCGCCACCAGCCATACGATCTTCAACGGGAGCACGGCCCCGTTCCGCTACCCCGGGGAGTGGATCCGCGACGAGTCGCTCCAACACGACCTGCGGGGCAAGCTGACGTTCTCCGGCAACGGGTACGGGCTGGGTGACTCATCCAGCATCAGCTACTCGGCGCTGGGGCACCTTGCCAGCAGCACGCACACGCACCGCGGCTATCTGCTCGACACGGACCAGGACGCGCAGCATCAGCAGGCGGAGGCGCCGAGCCACGACGCGCTCGGAAACATCTACCGGATGGACCGCAGCAGCGATCTGCAGGTCTTTGAGCGCAGGTGGCTCGACGGCAGCTTCAGCCGCTCCGACTGGGGGCAGACGCTCTGGAGGTACGAGCCCGGCACGGCGCGCCTGCTGCTGCGGCAGGACGCCAGCATGAAGGACTCCACCCAATACGACGCCGCCGGGAACATCGTCTTCAGCAGCCAGCAGCCGGCGAGCAGCGGGCCCGCCTTCGACCGCGCGTCGTTCTACGACGCGGACGGGCGGCTGCGGGTGGCGGAGACGCGGCGCCTGGACGACGTCGCGGCGCGCTCCACGCCCTACTACATGGTATTCGAGGAGCACCGCTACGACGCGCTGGGCCGGCGCGTGTGGGTGCGCACCCGCAAGGACTGCAAGGACGCGGGAACGCACCTGGGGCACTGCGCCGTGGGAACGCTGCGCCGCATCGTATGGGACGGCGACGCGGAGCTGTACGAGATCGCGGTGCCGGTCTCCAGCGACAACACGCTGGTCAACATCTTCTTCTCCACGCAGGAGATGGAGAGCGACACGGCCACGGTGCGCGGCCTGGGCCGCTGGGACGGGTTCGATCCGCACCCGCAGTGGGGACGCGTGGCCTACACCTACGGCCACGCCATCGACAAGCCCATCAGCGTGATCCGGATGAACTACGCGGATCATGCGGCCGGGGAGAGCTACTACCCCTGGCCCGAGCCATTCGCGATCGTGCCGCACTGGAACCTGCGCGGCAACGCGCAGACCGGTACGTACGCCAACGGCGCGCGGCACAGGTGCCTGGATGCGCAGGGCACCCGCTGCGTCGCGCTGGACTGGGCCGAGGGGTGGTTCCCGTACAACCCGGCCCGGCCCATCCCGGAGCACTGGCACGGCTCGTTGCTCACCGAGAAGCGCGACGGCTCCGGGCTTCTCTACCGTCGCAACCGCTACTACGACCCGTCCACCAGCCGCTTCACGCAGGAGGACCCGATCGGCCTGGCCGGAGGGCTGAACCTGTACGGCTTCGCTGCAGGGGATCCGGTCACATATAGCGATCCTTACGGACTCAGGCCTGAAGACGTGATCGTAGCCTGCCGCGCGGTCGATGGCACCCGTGGACTCGGCGGCCATTGTGCGGTTCGGGTCGTGAACGAAAAACTGAATATCGACGTCACGTACGAGCTGCTGGCGAATGGGATCGGCCAGCCCCAGTTCGTCGGCCAGACCTCTCCCGAGCAGGCCGCGCGTTATGAGGGTCGGGGCGTGCAGGTGGCTGTGCCGAACGGGATGACTTCGGATGAGTTCGACCTGCGCGTCCTGGCTACCGCCGAGCGCATCTCGCAGGAGCGAAATGGCCGGCCTTACTCGCCATCAGGCACCCGGAATTCCAATCGCTTCGTGTACGACGTGATCACACAGTCCGGAGGGAAGGTTCCTTGGGCGGCGGTTCCTTACAATAAAGCAACGCCCGGAATCTGTGGCGGGAGGGGGATCTTCCTCGGTAACGACTGCAGCGGTTCCCGCTCCGAGGGAAGCTCCGGGCCTAGAAAGCAATGACCATGAAACGCTTCCGATGGATGAGGAACACAGCAGTGGGAGCCGCGTTCGGAACGGCGCTCGCCATATGTCTTCACATCTGGCAAGTGTACGCCACGACTAGATCCGGAATTGCACCGGAGGGAGTGGCATTCAACACGTACTTGATCGCGCAACTGCTGGGATTCCCGACTAACATGTTGTTGTCCACGGTGGTGGATCTCCCCGGATGGAGCGGTTACCTCCTGCTCCTGCTTGGCATCGTCGTGAACTGGGCCTTGTTGTTCCTGCTCGTGGGCCTGGTCAGGAGCCGAAGGGAGTAGAGTTCCCCGGGATGGGTGCCTCGAGACACCCCCTCGGCAGTTTGGATCGCGCGGTGGGGCGCCTCCGATCCCCGAGAGGCACAGCGTCTCGACGTGCTGCTTGCAGATCTCTAATTAGCTACGTCGCAACGGAACTGCACGAGCCTGACGCCCGCGGATGGCCGTGCACGCGGAGGGCACCCGCTGCGTCGCCCCGGACTGGGCCGAGGGGTGGTTCCCGTACAACCCCGCCCGGCCCATCCCGGAGCACTGGCACGGCTCGTTGCTCACCGAGAAGCGCGACGGCTCCGGGCTTCTGTACCGGCGCAACCGCTACTACGACCCGTCCACCAGCCGTTTCACGCAGGCGGACCCGATCGGCCTGGCCGGAGGGCTGAACCTGTACGGCTTCGCTGCAGGGGACCCGGTCACACATGGCGATCCATACGGGCTGGCACCGATCCCGCTCATCGTGATCGACATCTGGGCCATGCGGGCAGCCCCGTACGTGGCCGCCGCGGGCCGGCTCGTGGTGGAGGCAGCGGAGCGTGGCGGAGGACTTCTCAGACCACCAGCCGGGCGCTGGACACCGCCGAAGCGTACCTGAGATGAGCACGACACTCCCGGTTGAGAACTCAGCGCGACCAGGTGTCTCACCGGAGGCCGTGCAGGCACGCCTCAACCGGGTTTCCGGGGCCACGCGGCGCGCTCACCTCCGCAGAAATGCACCAGCTCAGTTGCTCTCGACGGACAGATCGGGAGGAGCCGGTGCCTCATCCACCACCCCCTGCGCGTCCAGCTCGCCGCGCAGGTGGTTCAGGTGGGTGGTGAAGATGCTGTCCTCCTCCTCGGCGGCGCGGCCGTCGGCGGTGAGGACGGCCAGGCCCAGCCCGCCCAGCGCGGTGACCACCTGGCTGGCGTTGCGGGTGCCGCGCTCACGGTCCATCGCCACGATGGCGCGCAGGTAGGCGGGCGTCTCGCCCAGGAAGGCGTGCAGGGCGTCGGGATCGTTCGCCAGCTCCATGGTCTCCATCGCCCCCGCGCGCAGGTCGTCGTGCGACGCCTCGCCGCCGGAGGCGCCGCGCACCGCTTGGCTGTAGACGTCCAGCTCGCGCGGGTTCACGTCGTCGTCGCCTGCCAGCAGCAGGCCCAGGAAGCGAGTGACGTGCCGCACGGCGTCGTCGCGGATGGACCCGGGGCCGGTCCAGTAGCCCTGCTCGTCCGCGTTCGCGGCGGCCTGCACCACCAGGCCGGCAAGCTCGCCGGGAGCAAGGTCGATGTTGTAGCGCATCGGGATCGATTCGGATGACGAGGAGCGGCGCCGGCGCGGTGGATTGGCGCAGCCGGACGCGCGGGGCACAATGTATCGCGGGGAGGCGCGAGGGGCGATACGGGCGACCTGGCGAATCGCGCGGTGCGGTTGGCGGTGACCGTTCTCCTCCGGCCGCCACGGGTTGAAACCCGCGGCTAGAAATGCTAGAAGCCCCGTCTCGCCTCACTACGCTCGCCGAACGGGGCTTCAACTACAGGTGAAGGTCGCGCATCGAGGGAGGCTCACGG
>DATAAG010000789.1:0-20021 GCA_036260235.1 Longimicrobium sp. | reverse complement strand
CCGGGGCGCCGTCTGTAGGTTCGGGGGAAATACCAGGATCGTGCATCGGAGGAGAGGCGAGTTTCAGCCCCAGCGATTGAAATCGCCGCAACGACTACGCGCTGTCCGCCTTCGCGGACACCAACGGCGCCGGCTGCGCGGCAAAGCCTGGTTGTGCTGATCGCAGGTGAAGCCTCGCACGGCCGCGCAGCGGACGAGGCGAGGCTCATGGCCGTTCCAGCCGCGGGCTTCAGCCCGCGGCGCCATCCGTCGCGCCACCCCCGCCGCGACCCGCCGCGCCACCCGCCGCGTCCGCGGCGCGCCCACCCCGCCGGGAAGCCGCCAGCAGCTCCGCGGCCAGCTCCGCCACCCGCCGCGACGCGCCGGGCCCGCCCAGCCGCTCCCGCACCCGCGCCAGCCCGGCGATCATCCGCTTCCGCTCCTCGGACGCCTCGTCCAGCAGCGGAAGAACCGCGTCCGCGAGCGCCTCCGGCGTGGCCGCGTCCTGCACGAACTCCGGGGCCACGCGCTCCTCCGCGATCAGGTTCGCCAGGGCGATGTGCGGCACCTTCACCAGCCGCCTGGCCACCGCGTAGCTGGCCGCGTTCATCCGGTAGACCACGACCAGCGGTGTCATCGCCAGCCCCGCCTCCAGCGTGGTGGTGCCGGACTTGGCGATCGCCGCGGTGGCGTACTGCAGCAGCCCGCCCGCGCTCTCCACCAGCGGCCACCGTGCCGCCCCGTACACGCCGCGGTCGATGCCGCCCGGCACCCCCACCACCGGCTGCGCGTCCGGCCGCCGCCGGACGGCGATCTCCGCCGCCGCCGAGAAGAGCTCCAGGTGGCGCCGCACCTCCTGCACCCGCGAGCCCGGGAACAGCGCCAGGATCGGCCGGTCGGGGTCCAGTCCGTTCGCCCGCGCCCACGCGTCGCGCGGCAGGTCGGGCGCCGCGCGGTCCAGCAGCGGATGCCCCACGAAGCGCGCGTTCACGCCGCCCCTGCGCAGGAACTCCTCCTCGAACGGCAGCACCACCGCCACCTCGTCCGCGTCGCGGGACAGGTCGCGCACCCGGCTCTTGTGCCACGCCCACACCTGGGGCGCGATGTAGTACAGCACGGGAATGCCCGCCGCCTTTGCGTGGCGCGCCAGGCGCAGGTTGAAGCCGGGGTAGTCGATGGGGATCACCAGGTCCACCCGCTCGCTGGCGAGCATGTCGAAGACCTGGTTGCGGAGCCGGACGAAGAACGGCAGGTGGCGGATGACCTCCGCGAAGCCCATCACCGCCAGCTCGTTGAGCCCGGCGAGGAGCTTCACCCCTTCCCGCTGCATCCGCCCCCCGCCCAGCCCGATGAGCCGCGCCCGGGGAAACCGCTCGCGCAGCGCCCGCGCCAGCGCCGCCCCGTGCAGGTCGCCGGACTCTTCCCCCGCGGAGATGAAGATGGTGGGATGCCCCGGCTGGGAGGCCGGCGAGGTCACGCGAATCCCGCCCCCGCCCGTGTCCGCGAAGGCGGACCGTGCGTAGTCGTTGCGGCGATTTCAATCGCTGGGCGGGGAGCCGCGGCGCGCGCGATGACTGGAAAACCCGACCCTGCCGGAGTCCGCGAAGGCGGACTTTGTGAAGTTGTAGCCGCGATTTCAATCGCCATCGCGGGGATTGTGATGCGTTCGTCGACTCGTTCAACGTCTACACCCTCTCCCGCGGGCGTCGCGGGAGAGGGTGGCGCGCCCAGGCGAGCCGGGGGGTGAGGGTCCCTCACGCCCTGGCCGCCAGCCCCGCGGCCGCGTGCTGCTCGATCTTCTCCATGATCCGCAGCGCCACCGCCAGCGCGTTGCGCCCGTCCTCGCCGCTCACCACCAGCGGCCCGTCCCCCCGCACCGCCGCCACCCACGCCTGCAGCTCCGCCCGCAGCGGCTCCGTCCCGTCCCCCTGCAGGGGAATGCGCTCCACCAGGCCGAGAAGCGCCGCCACGCCCACCTCGCCCTCCGGCATCCGTGCCCCGGGCTTGAGGCGCAGGAACTCGCCCGTCCCCGCGCCCAGGTCCAGCGACATGTAGCCGGAATGCTGGAAGAAGCGGATCTTCCGCATCCGCTCGAAGCTCACCCGGCTGGCCGTGATGTTGGCGACCGCGCCGCCCTCGAAGCTGATGCGCGCGTTGGCGATGTCCGCCCCCGGCGTCAGCACCGGCACGCCCACCGCGTCCACCGCCTCCACCCCGTGTCCGGCGAGCGACAGCACCAGGTCGATGTCGTGGATCATCAGGTCCAGCACCACCGCCACGTCCGTCCCCCGCGGGTTGAACGGCGCCAGCCGGTGCGACTCGATGAAGCGCGGGTCGTCCAGGTACGGCTCGCAGGCCCGCAGCGCGCCGTTGAAGCGCTCCACGTGCCCCGTCGCGACCACCAGCCCCTTCGCCGCCGCTGCGTCGACGATCGCCTCCGCCTCCTCCAGCGTGTGGGCGATCGGCTTCTCGATCAGCAGGTGGACGCCCGCGTCGATCGCCGCCAGCGCCACCTCCGCGTGCGCGGTGGTGGGCACCGCGATCACCGCCGCGTCCACCGCCTCCAGCAGCTCGTCGCGCGTGCGGAAGGCGCGCACGCCCAGCTCCGCCGCGACCTTCTCCAGCCGGGCGGGATCCTCGTCGTAGACGCCGGCCATCTCCGCGCCGGAGACCTCGCGGAGGATGCGCGCGTGGTGGTAGCCCAGGCTGCCGACGCCCAGGACGCCGGCCTTCATCAGACCGACACCCCGCGCTCCGACGTCTCGAAGAAGCTCAGGAACGCCTCCACCTCCGGCAGCGCGCGCAGCTCCTCGCGCGCCCGCGCCAGCGCCTGCGTGGTGTTGTGCGTCGATCCGAAGAACAGCCGGTACGCCCGCTTCAGCTCCAGCCGCACCTCCTCGCTGAAGCCGCGGCGCTGCAGGCCGACGGAGTTCAGCCCGTACAGCTGCAGCGGAATGCCCGCCGCCTTCACGTAGGGAGGAACGTCCTTGGCGATGCGCGACTGGCCGCCCACGAAGGCGTGCTGCCCGATGCGCACGAATTGGGCGACCGGGGTCATCCCCCCGATGATCACCCAGTCCTCGATGGTCACGTGCCCCGCCAGGTTCACCGCGTTGGACAGGATCACGCGGTCGCCCAGGCGGCAGTCGTGCGCCACGTGCACGTACGACATCAGCAGGCAGTCGCTCCCCACCACCGTCAGTCCGCTGGCCGACGTGCCGCGGTTGAGGGTGGCGTACTCGCGGACCGTCGTGCGGTCGCCCACCACCAGCCGCGTGGGCTCGCCCCGGTACTTCAGGTCCTGCGGGTCCGTCCCCAGCACCGCGCCGTGGCTGATCACGCACTCCTCGCCCACCGCCGTGTCACGCTCGATCAGCACGTGGCTGGCAATGCGGGTGCGCGCGCCCACCGTCACCCCCGGCCCCACGATGGAGTAGGGGCCCACGGTGACGCCCTCGCCCAGCTCGGCGGCGTCGTCCACCAGGGCGGTGGGGTGGACCTGCACCTCGGTCAGGGTCGCCATCTCCCCCCTCACTTGTCCACCACGCGGGCCATCATCTCCGCCTCCGCCACCACGTGCCCGTCCACCGTCCCCACGCCCTTCATCCGGCAGGTGGCGCCGCGGATCTGCAGCACCTCCACTTCGAAGCGGATCTGGTCCCCCGGCGTGACCGGGCGGCGCCACTTCACGTTGTCCAGCGACATGAAGTAGACCACCTTGTCGTCCAGGTTCTCCATCTGCTCCAGCACCAGCAGACCGCCCACCTGCGCCATCGCCTCGATGATCAGCACCCCCGGCATCACCGGCCGGCCGGGGAAGTGGCCCACGAAGAACGGCTCGTTGATCGTCACGTTCTTCAGGCCGACGATCCGCTTCCGCTCCTCGAACTCGACGACACGGTCGACGAGGAGGAAGGGGTAGCGGTGCGGCAGGTACTGGGCGATCTGCTCGATGTTCAGGATCGGCCGCGCCAGCGCCTTCTTCTCCGCCCGCGCCACGATCTCCTTCGCCAGCGCCACGTTCCCCAGGTGCCCCGGCCGCTCCGCGATCACGTGGCCCCGGATGCGCGCGCCGATCAGCGCCAGGTCGCCCACGATGTCCAGCGCCTTGTGGCGCACGAACTCGTCGGGAAAGCGCAGCTGCGTCCCGTCCAGCAGCCCGTCCTCCGTCAGCACGACGGCGTTGTCCTGGCTGCCGCCCATCGCCAGCCCGCGGTTGCGCATGGCTTCCACGTCACGGGCGAAGCAGAAGGTGCGCGCCGGCACCACCTCGCGCTCGAAGCTGCCGTCGCCGTTCACCCGGAAGCTGGCGAACTGCCGGCCGATCAGCGGATGGTCGAACTCGATGGTGGCGCTGACGCGGTAGTCCTGCGACGGCGCCACCACGTACTCCGAGCGGTCCTCGGAAAGGGAGAAGGTCTCCGCGACGGCCAGGAAGCGGGCCGGCGCGTCCTGCTCCTCGCGCCCGCACCCGTCCAGCATCCTGCCGAAGTCGAGGGCGCTTCCGTCCGCGGCGGGGAGCTCCGCCCCGTCGATCTCCACGAAGGCGTTGTCGATGTCCCGCGCCACCATGGCGCTCAGCAGGTGCTCCACCGTGTGCACCTTGGCCTCCCCCGCGCCGATGGAGGTGCCCAGGTCCGTCCCCACCACGTGGGCCAGGTTGGCGGGGATGTCGGGGGAGCCCGGCAGGTCCGTGCGGCGGAAGACGATCCCCGAATCGACCGGGCCCGGATGGATGCGCATGCGCACCTCCGCGCCCGTGTGCAGCCCCACCCCCTGCATCTCGCCGGGGCGGGCGATGGTGTTCTGTCGCGGCGTTGTCGGCATCTATGTCTCTGCTGGCGGAGTCCCGCCGTCCCCGTCCTCTGCGTGCGAAGGGGCCCGGGCGCCCTGCGCGCCCCGGCCGAATACCGCCTTCTCCAGCGCCTTCAGGCGCTCCACCAGCCTGGGCAGCCCGAAGACCGCCGCCTGCACCCGCAGCGCCTCGCGGTGCGGCCGCGCCGGGTACCCGCTCACCGTGGCGCCCGCGGGGACGCTGGCCGTCACCCCCGACTGCGCCCCGATGCGGGCGCCGGCGCCGATCTCGATGTGCCCCTGCACCCCGGCCTGGCCCCCCAGCACCGCGCCGTCGCCCACCTTCGTGCTCCCCGAGATCCCCGTCTGGGAGACGATGATCACGTGGTTGCCGATGCGGCAGTTGTGCCCGATCTGCACCAGGTTGTCGATCTTGGTCCCCCGCCCCACCGTGGTGTCGCCGATGGAGCCGCGGTCGATGGTGGTGTTGGCGCCGATCTCCACGTCCTCGCCGATGCGGCAGCCGCCCACCTGCGGCACCTTCTTCAGCCCGTCCCGCTCCGGGACGAAGCCGAAGCCGTCCGCGCCCAGCCGCGCGCCGCTGTGCACCACCGAGCGCGCCCCCACCGTCACGCCGTCGTACAGCGTCACGTGGGGGTGGAGGACGGCGTCCGCGTCGATCACGCACGCCCGTCCCGCCACCACGTGCGGGTGGATGCGGGCCCGCTCGCCCACGCGGGTCCCCTCGCCCAGCACCGCGTACGCGCCCACCGAGGCCGTGGGATCGACCACGACGCCCTCGCCCAGCACCGCCGTGGGGTGCACGCCGGGCGCGGCCGGCGCGGCGGGATAGAGGAGGTCCAGCACGTGGGCCAGGGCGCGCCGCGTGTCGTCCACGCGCACCGCCGCCATCCCCTCCGGAAGCTCCACCGCCGCGTCGCGGGCCAGCAGCACCGCTGCCGCGCGCGAGGCGTGAATGTACGCGTGGTAGCGGGCTTCGGCAACGAACGAGAGGTCGTCCGGCCCCGCCTCGTCCAGCGGCGCCACGCCGCGCACCGGGCGGCCGGGGTCTCCCCGCTCCACCTCTCCCCCCACGATCCGCGCCACCTCGGCGATGGTCAGCTCCGGCATTCCGTCCTGGGTGCGGCGTGGTGATGAAGGGAGACGGGCGTGGATCGATCTGGCCGGCGGCAACCCGCTCCATCCCCGGCCCTTCCCCACAACCTGCGTGGGGGAAGGGAGAACGGCATTCAGGGACGTTCGCGGCGTGAGCCCGCCATCGCCGCAGAACGAGCTCCGTTGACTCCGTGTGAGGCCCGGCTTTTCCCGTCCCGGCCTCGAATGCAGCCCAACAAAAAAGCGCCCGCGACACGAATGTCGCGGGCACCGAAGCTAGCGGAGCGCGGGTGCGCCCGCAAACCTCTTCCGGCGGAGCGGCTTACGGCGTCGGCGCGGCCGCGGGGGTGCCGCCCAGCCGCCGGATGACGTCGTTGGTCACGTCCAGCGCCGGGTCCACCGCCACGATCAGCCCGTCCGGCGGGTCGATGATGAACGAGTAGTTCCCCGCGCGCCGCACCTCCTCCAGCACGCCCCGGATGCGCTGCATCACCGGCGCCACCAGCTCCTGCTCGCGCGCCTGCAGCTGCTGCTGGATCTGCTGCGCGCGCTGCTGGTACGCCGCCAGCTGCTGCTGCAGCCCCTGCTGCCGCTGCTGGCGCGCCGCCTCCGTCAGCGTCCCCGCCTGCGCCCGCAGCTCGTCGTCGGCGCGGCTCAGGCGCGCCTCCAGGGTGTCGATCTCCGCGCGCAGCGGCGTGAACTCGCGCTCCAGCGTGCTGCGCACGTCGGCGAACGCCGGCGTCTCCGCCAGGATGCGCTGCGAGTTCACGTAGCCGATCCTGAGCTGCTGCGCCTGCGCCGGGGACGCCGCCAGGGCGGCCAGCGCGCCCGCGAACACGAACGAAAGAATGCGCTTCATCGGTCCTTGCCGTCCTTTGTCTGCGGGGATCAGAAGCTGTTCCCCAGCTTGAAGTGGATCTCCCAGCCCGGGTCGGGCCGGTCGAAGCCGTACGCCGCGTCGATGCCGATGGCGCCCAGGAAGGGCGTCACCAGCGTCGCGCCCACGCCGGCGCCGCGGAAGAGCCGCGCCGTGTTGAACTCGCCCACCCCGCCGAACACGTTCCCCGCGTCGGCGAACGCCGAGACGGAAAGCGCGTCCGTAAGCCGGATGGCGTACTCGCCCGAGATGGTGAAGAACGCGTCGCCCAGGCAGTTGAGCTCCAGCTGGTTGTTGCACTGCGCGTTGTACCCGCGCGGGCCGATGGTGCTCTCCTGGTAGCCGCGCAGCGGCTGGCCGAACATCACGCCGCCCACGTAGAAGCGCTCGAAGGGGAAGAGCGACACGTCGCCGAAGATGGCGCCCGCCCGCGCCGAAAGCCCCAGCGCCATCTGGGCGCCCTGCGTGCCGGAACCGGAACCCAGGCGCCCGGTGGGCACCCACCACTCCGCCTGCGTGAACAGCTTGCGGTAGTTGCCGTCGCCGCCCAGGGGACCGCCCGTCTGCTCCAGCGACACCGACTGCCGCGTCCCCTGCGTGGGGAAGATCGGGTGGTTCTTGGTGTCGCGCGAAATGGACAACGACAGCGTGCTCGCCGTGGCGTCCGGAAGGCAGAAGATGCTGGCGCTCCCCGCCTCGCAGGTCTCCTCCTCCGTCAGGTACTCCGTCCGCGACAGCGAGTAGCCCAGGAACGCCCGCGTGCGCAGGCTTCCCGGCACCGGGAAGCCGAACTGCAGCTGGGCGCCCGTCCGCAGGCGGCGGCCGTTCCCCAGCCGGACGTAGCGGTCGCCGGAGCGGAACACCGACACCGTCCCCGAGTTGCGCCCGCCGGCGATGGCCGGGTCGGTGTAGCTGGCCTCCAGCGTGCTGCGGCCGTAGCCGTACTCCGCGCGCAGGTTGGCCTGCTTCCCCTGGCCGAAGAGGTTGGGCTGCTGGTACCCCAGGAACCCGGCGAAGCGGCTGCGGCGGTCGCCGTACGCCCCCCCGCCGAACACCGTGCCGAAGTTCACGCTCCCCGTCTGCTTCTCCTTGACGTTGAACGTGATGTCCACCACCCCCAGCTCGGGCTTGGGGTCGATGTTGGGGAACGGCATGGGCACTTCGAAGAACCCCAGCCCCGCGATGGCCTGGTAGCTCTGCAGCACCCGGTTCTCGTTGTACACGTCGCCGGGAAGGATCCACAGCCGGTCGCGGATCACGCTCTCGTGCGTGGTGGTGTTCCCCCGGAAGGCGATGTTGCGGATGTAGAACGGCTGCTGCTCGCTCACCGCCAGCGTCACGTTCACCCGCGGCTCGCCGCCCTCCGGCGCCGGCACCCGCTCCACCGACGGGATCACCTGCGCGAACAGGTACCCCTCGTTGCGGTACAGCTGCTCGATGTCCGCCGCCACCTTCGTCAGCGCCGGCTGGTCGAACACCTCGCCCGCCTCGCGCTCGCGGCTGGTGCCGAAGGGAAGCCCCAGCACCGAGCGCCGCTGCGTGGTGAACATCCCCGCCAGCGCCTCGGTGGGGAAGCGCGAGTTCCCCTCCACGTTGAACTCGCCCAGGCGGTAGCGCGGCCCCTCCTGCACCTCCACCAGCAGCCGGGCCTTGCCGGTCTGCGGGTCCACCACCAGGGTGTCGCGCAGCACCGCGAAGTCGATGTAGCCGCGCGCGCCGTAGAACTCCGGCAGGTGGGTGCGCAGGTCCTCCTCGAACGCCTCGCGGTCGAAGCGGCCGGGGCGGAACCACCAGAAGCCCTCGGGCTTGGTCTGCATGGCGTCGCGCAGCGCCTCGTCGCTGAACGCCTCGTTCCCCGTGAAGTCCACGTCGGCCAGCGCCAGCCGGTTCCCCTCGCGCACGGTGAAGGTCAGGCGGTAGCCCCCCTCCACCGGCGTGAGCGTGGTGTCGATGGACTGCAGCTGGATGCCCCGCTTGGCCAGCATGTCGCGGGTCAGCTTCTGCGCCGAGGCCACCCGCTGCGGGTCCAGCGGCGCGCCCTCGCGCAGCCCCACCGAGTCGCGCACCGTGCTGCCCGAGGCGCTGCGCAGCCCCTCGAAGCGGATCTCGGCGATCAGCGGCCGCTCCGCCACCTCCAGGATCAGCGCGCCGCGGCCCTGCTCGGCCCCGCGCACGTAGACCTGCACGGACTCGAAGTTCCCCGTGGCCATCAGCCGGCGGATGACGTCCTGCACCGCCGTGGCGTTCAGCACGGTCCCCGCGCGCACCCCGGCGGTCACGCGCACCGCCTCTTCGGTGACGCGCGGGCCGCCGCGCACCACCACGGTGTCCACCACGAACCCCGCGGGCGGGGCCTGCTGGGGCTGGGGGTCCTGCGCGAGGGCGGCGCGGGGGGCGAGCGCCCCCAGGGCAAAGAAGAGGAGGGCCGCAAGGGCGGCCCCTCCCCGGTTGAAGTGAGACACGCTGGGTTCTACACGGTCTGGGTTCGCGACGGCACCCGGAAGGCAAGCGACTGCCGGTCTTCCGACACCGACACCTCGATCTCGTCGCCCGGGCTGAACTCCGACGAGAGGATCTTCTCCGAAAGCGGGTCCTCCAGGTACCGCTGGATGGCCCGCCGCAGGGGCCGGGCGCCGAACTTCTCGTCGTAGCCGTGCTCCACCATGAACTCCACGGCGTCGTCGGTCAGCTTCAGCGACAGCTCCTCCTCCTTCAGGCGGTCCTCCACGTCCTTGAGCAGGTTGTGGATGATGGACCCGATCTGCTCCCTGCTCAGCGGGTGGAAGACGATGGTGTCGTCCAGCCGGTTGATGAACTCCGGGTTGAACGCCCGCTCGATCTCCTCCTTGACCTTCTGCTCCATCCGGTCGAACTGCGACATCTGGCTGGGCGAGTGGAAGCCCAGCCCCGGCCCCTTGCCGATGTCGCGGGCGCCCAGGTTGGAGGTCATGATGACCACCGTGTTCTTGAAGTCGATCACCCGGCCGTAGTTGTCCGTCAGGTGGCCTTCGTCCAGCACCTGCAGCAGCAGGTTGAACACGTCCGGGTGCGCCTTCTCGATCTCGTCCAGCAGCACCACCGAGTACGGCTTGCGGCGCACCGCCTTGGTGAGCGTTCCGCTGTCCTCGTAGCCCACGTACCCCGGAGGGGCGCCGATGAGCCGCGACACGCTGAACTTCTCCATGTACTCCGACATGTCCACGCGGATGAGCGCGTTGCGGTCGGCGAACAGGAACTCCGCCAGCGCCCGCGCCAGCTCCGTCTTGCCCACGCCCGTGGGGCCGGCGAAGACGAACGAGCCGATGGGGCGGCGCGGGTCCTTGAGCCCCGCGCGGGAGCGCCGGATGGCCCGGCTGATCGCCTGGATGGCGCGGTCCTGCCCCACCACGCGGCGGTGCAGCTCCTCCTCCATGTTCACCAGGCGCGCCGTCTCCGCCTGCTTCAGGCGCGTCACCGGAATGCCGGTCCAGCGGCTCACGATGAAAGCCACGTCCTCTTCGCTGAGCGCCGGGCGGTTGGTCTTGCGCTCCTCCTCCCAGCTCTTCTCGCGCTCCTGGATGCGGCGCTGCAGCTCGCGCTCGTGGTCGCGCAGCTCCGCCGCGCGCTCGAAGTCCTGGTCGCGGATGGCCTCGTCCTTCTTGCCGGCGATCTGCTCCAGCTGCTTCTTCAGGTCCTCCACCTCCGGCGGCGGCACCTGAGTCTGCAGCCGCGCCCGGGCGCCGGCCTCATCGATCACGTCGATGGCCTTGTCCGGCAGGAAGCGGTCGGTGATGTAGCGCTCCGACAGCTTGACCGCCGCCTCGATCACCTCGTCGGTGATGCGGATGCGGTGGTGGTCCTCGTAGTGGCTGCGCAGCCCGCGGACGATCTCGATGGCCTCGTCGATCGAGGGCGGCTCCACGTTCACCGTCTGGAAGCGGCGCTCCAGCGCGCCGTCCTTCTCGATGTACTTGCGGTACTCGTTCAGCGTGCTGGCCCCCACGCACTGCAGCTCGCCGCGCGCCAGGGCCGGCTTGAGCATGTTGCTGGCGTCGATGGCGCCTTCCGCCGCGCCCGCGCCCACCAGGGTGTGCAGCTCGTCGATGAAGAGGATGATGTTCTTGTTCTGGCTGATCTCGTTCATCACCGCCTTCAGCCGCTCCTCGAACTGGCCGCGGTACTTGGTGCCGGCGATGACGGCCGCCATGTCCAGCGAGAGCACCCGGTAGTCGCGCAGGCTGTCGGGGCACTTCCCCTCGGCGATGAGCTGCGCCAGGCCCTCCACGATCGCCGTCTTGCCCACGCCGGGCTCGCCGATCAGGACCGGGTTGTTCTTCTTGCGCCGGGACAGGATCTCCATCACCCGCTCGATCTCTTCCGCGCGGCCGATGGTGGGGTCCAGGTCGCCCTGGCGCGCCAGCTCGGTCAGGTCGCGGCAGAAGTGGTCCAGCGCGGGGGTCTTGCTCTTCTTCTCGCCCTTCTGCGTGGCGCCGCCCTGGGCGCTGGCCGTGGGCGTGCCGGGCGAGGGCGCGGCGCTGGGCTCGCTCCCCAGCAGCTTGAGCGTCTCGCGGCGGGCGTCGTCCAGGCTCACCCCCAGCTGCGTCAGCACCTCGGCGGCGATCCCCTTCTCCTCGCGCAGCAGCCCCAGCAGCAGGTGCTCGGTGCCCACGTACGAGTGGTTGAGCTCGCGGGCCTCGGCCATGGCGAACTCCAGGACCTTCTTCGCTCTCGAGGTATAGGGAAGCTCGCCGAGGGCGATGGTCGCCTTGCCGCGGCGCACCGACTCCTCGACCTTCTCCTGCACCTGGTCCAGGTCCACGTTCAGGTTGTTGAGGACGGCGGCCGCCACCCCCTCGCCCTCGCGGATCAGCCCCAGCAGGATGTGCTCGGTGCCCACGTAGTCGTGCTGAAGCCGGATGGCCTCTTCCCTGGCCATCGCCAGGACCTTTCGGACCCGGTCAGTGAAGTTGTAATTCATCTGTTTTCAAGCCTTGGGGGAACGGCTGGTGCCGCAGGTCCGTGATCGGCCAGCACGAGATCGTGCTTCCGTGTTGCATGGAGCGGGCCGATCCAGTAACTCGTTATTAAGCTTTGTCTTACGCCACGGGTTGCGGCGGCCCTGCCGCAGCATCCCCGGAACATCCGTAGCGCGGCGAGGGGAAATTGGACAAAGCGAAGGATTCCGAACGCTGCCTGCTACCCCGCGAAAGGGCACAGGGTCCCCCCCGCCGCTCGCCTCCGCCGGGCATCATTCTCCTTGCGCGCGCATCGGCCGGCCGCAACGACAAGGGCCGTCCGCGGGGACGGCCCTTCTAACAGACCCGTGCCAAAATAAGCGTTCCGGTGCGCGCGGCAAGGCTGCCGCCTACGGCAGCAGCCAGTTGAACGCCTGCCAGACCGCGAGCCCCGCCGAGACGGCGATGGAGATCCCCCGCGCGGCCTCCCGGATGATGGAAGCCGCGTACTGGCCGTCCCTCGACACCACGTAGAGGAACCGCAGCAGCACGGGAAGAGGAGGCGCCTCCCCGGCGGGCTCCGGGCGGGCCCGGGCGTCCGCCAGCGGCGCGTCCGCGTTCGCCGCGGCACCAGCACTCGCCTCCCGCAGCCGCGGGCGACAATCGTCACGCCCGGTCATGCCCCAGCGCCGGCGTTCGGAGGTGCGGGACGGCGCTCCCGCTCGCGCGTCGGGGTGGAGGGCTCCCTGCCCTTCCTCGCGCTCGAGCACGGCGGTACCCCGCACCGCGCGCTCCGTCGCGCCGGCACCCGCGCGGGCAGCGGCCGACGAGGCGCTCCGGAGCACCACGGGGACGTGCCCGGCCAGCAGGCCGCGCACCTCGCGCCGCGCGGCCTCCAGCGTGACGCCGAACTCCGCAAGCACCCGGGCCGCCATCCCCTCCTCGTCCCGCAGCAGGCCCAGAAGGAGGTGCTCGGTGCCGACGTAGTCGTGGTCGAGCGCGTGCGCTTCCTCGATCGCGAACTCCAGCACCTTCTGGGCGCGAACGGTACAGGGGAGCAACTCACGCACGCCGGTGCCCGCCCGGCCCGCAGGCAGGGACCGGTCGACCGCCTTGCGCACGTCTTCCGCGCCAACGCCCAGGCGGGCCAGGACCGCGGCCGCCACGCCCTCGCTCTCATGGGCCACGCCCAGCAGGATATGCTCGGTACCGACGTAGTCGTGCCGGAGCCGGACGGCCTCCTCGCGGGCCATCGCCAGCACCTTACGCACGCGGTCGGTGAAGTTGTAGTTCATCAGTCTCTCACTCCCTGGGCCAGCAGCCACTGCGGGTGACAGTACGATGTCCAGCGGGTTGCATGGAGCGGGCCGATCCGGGAACCGATTACCAGCATTCATGTTACGCACGGGGCCTCTGTGGGACGGGTCCGCCTGTCTGGTTGAGACCCGACCCCCGCCCCCGGACCCGGGGTCCACGACCGCGCGCAAACAGCAAGGACCGCCCGGGGTGGACGGTCCTTGTCGATGTTCGATCCTCGAGCGCCGGAACGAGCCTCAAGGCCGGTCCCGGCGGGGTCGCGCCGGCCTCACGCCGGGTCCGCCTCGCGCAGCGCCTGCCGGACGTACGCCGCGCGCTGGACGTCGGCGTCGCCCTCGGGGACGGGGCTGCCGGCCAGCTGCTCCAGGTGCGCGGCCTGCGTGAAGATCATGATCCGGTTGAGGGTGTAGACGCCCAGGTCGGGGATGAGCTTGAGCCCCACCCCCAGCCGCACGCCGCTCAGCAGGTTCATCACCTCCTCGAACGACATGGAGCGCGCGTGCCGCAGCAGCCCGTACGCGCGCCACACCTTGTCCTCGATGACCACGGGCGCGTCGCGCAGCAGGACGTGGCGCGCCTGGGTCTCGTACTGCACCACCTGGTGCACGATGCGCTGCAGGTGGTCGATCAGGTCCTCTTCCGTCTTCCCCAGCGTGGTCTGGTTGCTGATCTGGAAGAAGTTGCCGACCACCTCGCTCCCCTCGCCGTACAGCCCCCGGAAGGTGAGCCCCACCTGGCTGATCCCCTGCAGCACCTTGCCGATCTCCTGCGTCAGCACCAGCCCCGGCAGGTGCATCAGCACGGAGGCGCGGAGACCCGTCCCCACGTTGGTGGGGCACGAGGTGAGGTAGCCGAACTCCGGGTGGAAGGCGTAGGGAAGCCGCTGCCCCAGCTCGTCGTCCAGCCGCTCCACGTCGCGCCAGGCGTCGCGCAGGCGGAAGCCCCCCAGGATGTTCTGCAGGCGCAGGTGGTCTTCCTCGTTCACCATCACGCTCAGCGCCTCGCCGGGGCCCATGAGCAGCGCGGTGTGGGTGGGGGTGCCGTGGCCGTTGCCGCCCACCAGCTCGCGGCTCACCAGGTGGCGCTCCAGCAGCAGCTGCCGCTCGCCGGCGTGCAGCTCGCTGATCACCACCTGCCGCCCGCCGGCCAGCGAGGGCGCCACGCCGCTGGCTTCCAGCGTCATGCGCAGCACCTCGCGGCGGTCGTCGCGGTCCGCGCGCGTGCCGAAGCGGAAGCTCTGGAGGTTGCGCGCCAGGCGCACGCGGGTGGATAGGACGATGTCGGAGTGGGGGCCGTCGGCCCGCAGCCAGGCCAGCCCCGCCTCGGGCACGGCGCCCAGGAAGCCGTGCATGGTCACACCTCCTGGCCGGCTTCCAGCCGGCGGATCTGGTCGCGCAGCGCGGCCGCGCGCTCGAAGTCCTCGCTTTCCACGGCGCGGGCCAGGCTGCGCCGCAGGCTCACCACCCGCGCGGTGCGGTCGGTCTCCGTGGGGTGCGGAGGAAGGTACACCTTGCCCGTGTGCTGCGTGCCCCCGTGCAGCTTGCGCAGCAGCCCCCGCAGCGAGGTGTCGAAGGTGCTGTAGCAGCGCGCGCACCCCAGGCGGCCGGTCTTCTTGAAGTCCGCCAGGTTCAGCCCGCAGCTGGGGCAGGTGCCCGCCGCGGCCACCGTCTCGGAAGCGATCGCATTTCCCATCTGCGCGATGAAGTCCGCCAGCGGCGCGTTGGCGGGCGCGCCGGAGGAAAGCCCCATGGCCTCCGCGCACAGCTCGCAGAGGTGGCGCGTGGTCATCTCGTTGTTCTGGATCTGCGTGAGGTGGATGGCCGCCTCGTTCTTTCCGCAGTTCTCGCACGTCATCCGTGGCGCCTCCTCAATCCGCCTGCGGGGGGCCGGCCGCCTCCGGCCCCACCGTCACCAGCTTTCCCTCGTGCAACCGCAGGACGCGGTCCGCCCGTGCGGCAAGCCCCAGGTCGTGCGTCACCAGCACCATGGCCGCCCCCTCCTCGCGGCAGACGCGAAAGAGCAGGTCGTGCAGCCGCTCGCTGGTGCCCGGGTCCAGGTTCCCCGACGGCTCGTCCGCCAGCAGCGCCAGCGGCCGGTTGGCCAGCGCCCGCGCCACCGCCACCCGCTGCTGCTCGCCGCCGGAGAGCTGGGCGGGCTTGTGCTCCAGCCGGGCCGAGAGCCCCACCAGGTCCAGCAGCTCCAGCGCCCGCTCGCGCGCCGCCCTCGCGTCGGTCCCGGCGATCAGCTGCGGCATCATCACGTTCTCCAGCGCGGAGAACTCGCGCAGCAGGTGGTGGAACTGGAAGACGAAGCCCACGTTGCGGCTCCGCAGCTCCGCCAGCGCCTCTTCCCTGAGCGATCCCAGGCTCCGCCCGCCGATCCCGATCTCCCCCTCGTCCGCGTGGTCCAGCGCCCCCAGGACGTGCAGGAGGGTGGACTTCCCCGACCCGCTCTGGCCGATGACGGAGACCATCTCGCCCGGGCGCACCTCCAGGTCCACGCCGTCCAGCACCTGCAGCCGGGTGCCGTCGCCGCCCACGTAGCTCTTGCGCACGCCGCGCGCGAAGATGGCCGCCCCCGACGCCGCGCTGGCGACCCATCCCTCCTGCGCCGCGAAGTACGGCAGGGCGCTACTCATGGCGGATCGCCTCCACGGGGTCCATGCGCGCCGCCTGCCACGCCGGATACACCGTCGCCAGGAACGAGATCACGACGGTCGCCACCACGATACCCAGCAGGTCCAGCGGGGCGATCTTCACCGGGAGGTGGCTGATGAAGTAGATCTCGCCCGGGATGCTGATCAGCTTGAAGCGGTCGACGACGTACGTCAGCAGGCTCCCTCCCGTGGCCCCCAGCGTGGCGCCCACGATGCCGATCACCAGCCCCTGGATCATGAACAGGTGCAGGATGCGCTTCGACGTCATCCCCATGGACTTGAGGACGCCGATCTCGCGCGTCTTGTCCGTCACCACCATCACCAGGGTGGAGACGATGTTGAAGGCGGCGACGATGACGATGAGCAGGAGGATGAGGGTAAGCGCCAGCTTCTCCAGCTTGAGGGCGGAGAAGAGCGAGGCGTTCATGTTCATCCAGTCGTCGGTGCGGTAGGGGATGCCCAGCGCGCCCTCGATGCGCCCCGCCACCGCCCGCGCCTGGTAGGGATCGTCCGTCCGCACCTCCAGCCCGCTGACGGCGCTCCCCAGCCCCGCCAGGTCCTGCGCGGCGGCAAGGGAGGTGTAGGCGAACTTGTTGTCGTACTCCCACATCCCGGTGCGGAAGCCGCCCACGTACTCGAACATCTCCATCTTGGGGACGATCCCCATGGCCCCGATGCGGGCGTTGGTGAAGGAGATGAGCGTCACCGTGTCGCCGGGGATGAGCCCCAGCCGCGCGCCCAGCGTCTGCCCGGCGGCCAGGCCGGGAAGGCCGCTCTGCGTGCGCGACAGGTCGATGCGGTTGCGGCGCAGGATGTCGGGGATGTCGGTGACGGCGGCGCCGCGGTCGGAGGTGTCGATGCCGCGCAGCACGGCGGCCTCGGCGTACTTGCCGCGGTTCTGCAGCCCCACCTCGGTGTGGACGAAGGGCGCGGCGGCCACCACGCCGTCCACCCCGCGCACCCGCTGCAGCGGCGCCTCCCAGGCGTCCATCCGCATCCCCTCGCCGTAGGTGAGGACGAAGACGTGCGGGTTGACGCCCAGGATCCCCTTGCGGAGCTCCGTCTGCAGCCCGTTCATCACCGAGGTGACCACGATGAGCGCCGTGACGCCCACCGCCACCCCGCCGATGGCGATGAGGGTGATGAGCGAAAGGAAGCGCGTTCCCCGGCGGCTGGCCAGGTAGCGGCGCGCGACGCGCCATTCGAGCTTCATGACCCCACCCCGAGGGAATAGGGAATAGGGAATAGGGAATAGCGGGCGTGCTGCGCCGGCATTCTGCCCGAGGCCCCCTGTTCCCTGTACCCTGTAACCTGTACCCTGCAGTTCATCACTCCGGCCTCATGGTCGGAAACAGGATCACGTCGCGGATGGAGGGCTGGCCCAGCAGGATCATCACCAGGCGGTCGATCCCCATCCCGAAGCCGCCGGTGGGCGGCATGCCGTACTCCATCGCGCGGAGGAAGTCCTCGTCGATCGGCTGCGTCTCGTCGTCGCCGGCCAGCGCCAGCCGCTTCTGCGCCTCGAAGCGCTCGCGCTGGTCGATGGGGTCGTTGAGCTCGCTGTACGCGTTCAGGATCTCCTTCCCCGCCACCATCAGCTCGAACCGCTCCGTCAGCTCGGGATTCCCCCGCTTGGGCTTGGCCAGCGGCGACATCTCGCGCGGGTAGTCGGTAATGAAGGTGGGCTGGATCATCTTCGGCTCCACCAGCTGGCTGAACAGCTCGTCGATCAGCTTGCCCCGCCCCATCTTCGCCACCTCGTCCGCCGCGACCCCCAGCCCGCGCACCTTCTCCCGCAGCTCGTCGTCGGAGAGCGACGGCACGTCCACTCCGCCGAGCTCGCGGATGGCATCGTACATGGTATAGCGCGCGAAGGGCGCCGTGAAGCGGATCTCGTGCTCCCCGAATCGCACCGGGCCGCCGCCCAGCACCGTGTCCACCACGTGGACGAGCAGCTCCTCGCTGAGCCGCATCACCCCCTCGTAGTCCAGGTACGCGGCGTAGAACTCCACCATCGTGAACTCGGGGTTGTGGAACCGGCTGAGCCCCTCGTTGCGGAAGTTCTTGGAGATCTCGTACACGCGCTCCATGCCGCCCACGATCAGCCGCTTGAGGTACAGCTCGTCCGCGATGCGCAGGTAGAGCTGCATGTCCAGCGCGTTGTGGTGCGTCACGAACGGCCGGGCCAGCGCGCCGCCGTACAGCGGCTGCAGGATCGGCGTCTCCACCTCGATGAAGCCGCGGTCGTCCAGGAACCGGCGGATGGCGGTGACGACCCTGGCGCGCAGGACGAAGACGTCGCGCACCTCCGGGTTGACGGCCAGGTCGGCGTAGCGCTGCCGGTAGCGCGCCTCCACGTCGGTGAACCCGCTGTAGACGCGGCGCTCGCCCGTCTCCTCGTCGATCTCCTCCTTGCCGTACGGCAGGGGGCGGAGCGACTTGGAGAGGAGCTGGAACGAGGCGACGCGCAGCGAGACCTCGCCGGTGCGGGTGCGGAAGAGGGTGCCCTCCGCGCCGATCCAGTCGCTGATGTCCACCAGGTCCAGCAGCTCGTACGCGTCACCCAGGTCGTTGACGCGGAAGTAGAGCTGGACCTTCCCGGTCCGGTCGGCGAGGTGCGCGAAGGTGCTCTTTCCCATCACCCGCTTGCTGACGATGCGCCCGGCCACGCGCACGCGCTCCGCCAGCTCCTCGGCCCCGTGCTCCGCCTCGTGCGCCTCGAAGCGCGCCAGGGCGTCCGCGGCCGGGTGCGTGGGGTCGTACGCGTAGGCGTACGGCTCCACGCCGCGCTCGCGCAGCCGCGCCAGCTTGGCCACGCGGTCCGCGACGATGCGGTCGTCGGCGAGCTTCTGCGCCGCGGCGTCCAGCGTCACGGACGGCTCACTTCCCATCGGAGTGCACGGCGCCGTACTGCCGCAGGTAGGCGTGGATGAAGGGCTCCAGGTCGCCGTCCATCACCCGCTGCACGTCGGGCACCTTGAGCTCCGTGCGATGGTCGTTCACCATGGTGTACGGCTGAAAGACGTACGAGCGGATCTGGCTGCCAAAGGCGATGTCGGTCTTGGTGTTCTCCAGCTTGGCCTTCTCCTTCTCCTGCTCCTCCAGCGCGCCCTGGTAGAGCGCGGCCTTGAGCATCTTCATGGCCGTCGCGCGGTTCTTGTGCTGCGACCGCTCCTGCTGGCACGCCACGACGATGCCGGACGGGATGTGGCGCAGCCGCACGGCGGACGACGTCTTGTTGACGTGCTGCCCGCCGGCGCCGGACGCGCGGTACACGTCCATCTCGATGTCCTCCTCGCGCACCTCGATCTCGATCGTGTCGTCCACCGCCGGGTAGACGAAGACGGAGACGAACGAGGTGTGGCGCCGCGCCGCGCTGTCGAAGGGCGAGATGCGCACCAGCCGGTGCACACCGCGCTCCGCCTTCAGGAAGCCGTACGCGTACTGCCCGCGGATCTCCAGGGTGGCGTCCTTGATCCCCGCCTCCTCGCCTTCCTGCAGGTCCAGAAGCTCCACCTCGAAGCCGTGCCGCTCGCCGAAGCGGGTGTACATGCGCAGCAGCATCTGCGCCCAGTCCTGGCTTTCGGTGCCGCCGGCGCCGGGGTGGATGGTGATGAGGGCGTCGCGGTGGTCGTCCGGCCCCTGGAGCATGTTCTTGAGCTCCAGCTCCTCCAGCGCCGGGCCGATCCCCTCCACCTCGCGCTGCACCTCTTCGGCGAGCGCCTCGTCGGGCTCCGCCTCCAGCAGCTCCAGCATCTCGCCCAGGTCGTTCACCTTGGCGGACATCTGGTGCCAGGGCTCCACCCATCCCTTGAGCTGGTTGGCTTCGTTGATGATCTCGCGGGCCTTCTCCTGGTCGTTCCAGAACGACGGATCGGCCATGCGGGCCTCGAGCTGCCTCAGCTTCTCCTGGCGGGCATCGAGGTCAAAGGAACCTCCCCAGCTCGTCGAGCCGGTTGCGGTACGTGTCCAGGTCGGTGCGAAGGTCGGTGATCATCTGCGTGCGGATTCACTGGCAATGACAAGGGCCGTCCTCCCGGGCGGCCCTTGTCGTTGGCGGAAGCATTACAGCAGCGGAACATGGCCGACCTTCGCGAAGACCTGAGCACGTACCGCAACCGGCTCGACGAGCTGGGGAGGTTTCTTTGACCTCGACGCCCGGCAGGAGAAGCTGAGGCAGCTCGAGGCCCGCATGGCCGATCCCTCGTTCTGGAACGACCAGGAGAAGGCCCGCGAGATCATCAACGAAGCCAACCAGCTCAAGGGATGGGTAGAGCCCTGGCGGCAGATGTCGTCCAAGGTCGATGACCTGGGCGAGATGCTGGAGCTGCTGCAGGCGGAGCCCGAC
>DATAAG010000788.1:0-2678 GCA_036260235.1 Longimicrobium sp. | reverse complement strand
CCCCCCCCCCCTCAGCGAGCGGCAGGGTGCCTACCCGAGAGCACGAACCGCCGTTCTCCCTCCCCCACGCAGGTTGTGGGGGGAGGGCCGGGGAGGGGGGCTCGCCCTTCCGCACCACGCCATCCAGCCGGCTCGAATCTCCACTCACGCACTCACGCACCAGCGCACTCACGCACTCTTTCCCCCCCATGCAACCATCCGCGCCGCCCGCGCCACTCAAGCACGCATGAGAGCCGAAGCCGCCGCGGTACCCGACCATGCGCTCGCGCAGGCGCTGCTCCTCCGGGGGGATGAACAGGCCTTTCGCGAACTGTACGCCCGGCACACGCCGCGGCTGTACCAGCTGGTGCTGCGCATCGTGGCCGGGGCGGAGCACGACGCGGAGGACGTGGTGCAGGAGACCTGGATCCGCGCCACGGAGGCGCTCGCCGGGTTCCGTTGGGAGGCGGCGTTCGGCACCTGGCTCACGGGGATCGGCATCAACGTCGCCCGGGGCCTGCTGCGCAAGCAGGGGCGCTGGCAGCCGCTGGAAGCCGGGGGCGAGCCCTGGCGCCCGCCGCCGCACGACGGCGAGCGCATCGACCTGGAACGGGCGATCGCACTGCTGCCGGCGGGCTACCGGGCGGTGCTGGTGCTGCACGACGTGGAGGGCTACACGCACGAGGAGATCGGCGAGCGGCTGGGGATCGCCCCCGGCACCTCCAAGAGCCAGCTCTCCCACGCACGCAAGGCGCTCCGGCGAATGCTGGAGCCGGTGAAGGAAGGACGCCATGAGCACGCATGACCACGGTCCGCAGGAGGACGAGCTGACCCCCGGGCTGCGCAACGCGCTGCAGGCGCTGCCGCGGGAGCGGGACCCCGGGCAGCTGCTGGAGGAGCGCACCGTCCGCGCGCTCCGGGAGCGGGGGCTGATCGAGACGGTTCGCCCGGGCGGCCGCATCCGCCGCATCCCGCGCGCGTGGCTGGGCGGCGCCGTGGCGGCGGGGATCGCCCTGTTCGCCGGCGGCGTGGCCGTGGGGCAGTGGATGGGCGCCCGCGCCACCGCCGGCGTCGTGCAGGCGGTGCAGGCGCAGAACCAGCGGCAGGCCGCGCTGCTGGTGCAGCAGACGGGTTCGGCCTACGTGGACGCGCTGGAGCAGCTGGCGGCCATGTCCGACAGCGGGCGCGCCGCGACCACCACCGAGGGCCGCGAGGTGGCGACAAAGATCCTGCGCGCCGCCGCCGACGAGCTGGTGCGGATCGCCCCGGACGATCCCATCGCGGGGGCGGTGCTGGCCGGGTTCCAGCGCGCAGACTCCGCCCAGGCGGCGGGTAGCGGGCAGAAGCAGCGGGTGGTGTGGTTCTGAACGGCGGTATCCAGTGCCCGGTGTCCAGTGCCCAGTCGTCGGTGCGCTGGAATCCGGTTACTGGACACCTGAACCTGGGCACTTGAACTCCTGAGAACTGAAGTACCGGGTGCCCGGTACCCAGCGCCCAGCAGCCGGCGCACTGGATCAGCTTCTAGGCACTTGAACCTGTGCACGTGAACCTTTTCGGGAATGACTCCCATGACGGCACGATATGCAATGACCGCCGCGGCGTTCCTGGCGGCGATGGCCTTCGGCTCGCAGGCGGTGGCGCAACGGTGCGAGGGCGGCACGCGGGTGGCGGACCTGGGGTTCGAGGAGCTGGGCGGATCGATCAACGTCTCGCAGCACAACAACGAGCGCCCGGTCTGGTCGTTCGGCGGCGAGCCGGTGATCAGCGGCGTGCGCAGCAATGGCCCCGCCGGCGGCCGCCTGCGCGACGGCGACGCCATCGTGGCGGTGGACGGGCAGCTGATCACCACGCGCGAAGGCGGGCGGCGCTACACGGCGATCAATCCCGGGGACCGGGTGCGGCTCTCCATCCGGCGCGGCGGACGGGTACAGGACGTGGCGCTGGTCGCGGGCTCGCGCTGCATGCGCATGCCCGCGCCCCCCGCGTCCGGGGCAGCCGGCCCCGCCCGCGCAGCCTGGCCGGCCACCGCAGCCCCCCCAGCCTCCCGCGCCGCCCCCGCCGCCGCGGAACCTGCGCAACCAGCGCAACGTGCCGCCCGCGCCTCCGGCTCCGCCGCAGCCGCCCCAGCCTCCGACGCCTCCGACGCCTCCGACGCCGCCCCCGCCGCCGGAGATCATGCCGGACGGGTGGTTCGGGTTCGGCATCGAGTGCCGCAACTGCGACATCCACGCGCCGGGGACCAGCGCGCCCACCTTCCGCTTCCGCGAGCAGCCCACGGTGATGACGGTGGAGCCCGGCACTCCCGCGGCCAGCGCGGGAATGCGCCGCGGAGACCGGCTGACGCACGTGGACGGCGTCTCCCTCACCACGCCCGACGGGTGGCGGCGCTTCGGCGCCATCCAGCCGGGGCAGCAGGTGCGGTGGACCTACACCCGCGACGGCCGCGCGCAGAACGCCGTGATGACGGCCCGGCGGCGCCCCGACGCGGGCCGCCCGCCCACCCCTCCTGCGGGGGCCGGCCAGCGGCTGCGATACTCCGGCACGGTGGCCGGCGCGCAGGTTGAGGTGCGCGGCGCGCCCGTGAACGTCACCACCGACCCGCGCACCGGCGATCGTAATACGCGTGCCGGGAGGTGTGTGATAATGGGCGTTGGCCAGCAGATTCACCAGCACTTGCTCGAGGCGCCGCGGATCGCCCT
>DATAAG010000787.1:0-3025 GCA_036260235.1 Longimicrobium sp. | reverse complement strand
CCGGGGCGGCATCATGGTCCGGGCGTCGCGGCCACGCGTGATATGAGGCGTCGCGTCAATCTCCCACCTCCCCCATCCGCCGCGCGATGAACCGCCGCTCCGGCTCCTGCCGCGCGAGACCGAGGGCGCGCGCGTACGCCTCGCGCGCCTCGGCGGTGCGGCCCAGGCGGCGCAGGAGGTCGGCGCGGGCGGAGTGGGCCAGGTGGTAGTCGCGCAGGTCGCCGCGCGCGAGGATGGCGTCGATGAGCGCCAGGCCGGCGGCGGGGCCGTCGCGCATGGCCACCGCGGCAGCGCGGTTCAGCTCCACCACGGGCGAGGGATCGGCGCGCAGCAGCACGTCGTACAGGCCGACGATCTGCGGCCAGTCCGTCGCGTCCGCCGTGGCGGCCTCCGCGTGCACGGCGCTGATGGCCGCCTGCAGCGTGTACGGCCCGAAGCGCCGCGAGCGGATCGCCCGCTCCACCAGCGCCTCCCCCTCCGCGATCATCCCGCGGTCCCAGAGCGAACGGTCCTGGTCCGCCAGCAGCACCAGCTCGCCGTCCGGCGAGGTGCGCGCGGGGCGGCGCGACTCGTGGAGCAGCATCAGCCCGAGCAGCCCCAGCACCTCCGGCTCCGGCAGCAGCTCCGCCAGCAATCGGCCGAGGCGGATCGCCTCGGCGGACAGGTCCGCGCGGGTGAGCGAGGCGCCGGACGAGGCGGAGTATCCCTCGTTGAAGACCAGGTAGACCACCTGCAGCACCGCGTCCAGCCGCTCCGGCAGCTCGGCCAGCGAGGGCACCTGGTAGGGGATGCGCGCGTCGCGGATCTTGGCCTTGGCGCGCACGATCCGCTGCGCCAGCGTGGGCGCGCCCGTCAGATGGGCGCGCGCGATCTCCTCCGTCGTGAGCCCGCAGACCTCGCGCAGCGTCAGCGCCACCCGCGCGTCCGGCGAAAGCGCGGGGTGGCAGCAGGTGAAGATCAGGCGCAGCCGGTCGTCCTCGATCCCCTCGCCGTACAGCTCCGCGGGATCGGAGGCCGCGGATTCCAGCTGCAGCGCAATGTCGCCGAGCTTCGCGTCGAAGCGGGCGCGGCGGCGCATCCCGTCGATCGCCTTGAAGCGGCCCGTGGAGACCAGCCACGCGCGGGGATTGGCCGGCACGCCGTCCCGCGGCCACCGCTCCAGCGCCGCGGCGAAGGCGTCGTGCAGCGCCTCTTCCGCCACGTCGAAGTCGCCCAGCAGGCGGATGAGCGTGGCGAGGACGCGGCGCGACTCGGCGCGGTAGACGGCATCCACCGCCCGCCGCGCGTCGTCGGCCGCGTCCTGGCTCAGCGTCATCGGGCTACGGCTGCGGCATCTGGCTGAAGTCCACCACCGGGCGCACCTCGATGCTCCCGGTGCGGGCGGACGGGATCTTCGCCGCCACCTGGATCGCCTCGTTCAGGTCCCGCGCCTCGATCAGGTAGAAGCCGCCCAGCTGCTCCTTGGTCTCCGCGAACGGCCCGTCCGTCGTGGACAGCTTGCCGTTGCGGATGCGCACCGTGGTGGCGGTGGAGACCGGGTGCAGCGCCTCGCCGGCCACGTACTGTCCGCTCTGCTTGATCCCCTCGGTGAAGGCGAAGTACTCGCCCATGAAGGCGTCGGCCTCGTCCTTCGGCATCGAATTCGTCACGTTCTCGTCGTCGTAGATCAGGCACAGGTAGCGCATGGTTCTCTCCCGGAATCGGGGGGTGAAAGGGCTGTGGACACGACTGGTCGATCGGCGGTGCCCGAATTCGACATCGTGGTCCTCACCCGGCTCGGGCCCTCACCCGGCTCGCTTAGGCTCGCCACCCTCTCCCACAAACTGCGTGGGAGAGGGTGTAAACGTCTATGACGACTCCGGCGCATGGTGGCGAGATCCCGGGAGGTCGGTCCCGGGAAGACCGCCTCCACGCGCAGAACCACGTCCGAAGGGTACACCCCCTCCCGCGCAGTTTGCGGGAGGGGGTGGACGAGCCTGGGCGAGGCCGGGGGAGGGCCCCACCGGGGGCGGGCCTACCCGTCCCGGTACGGCACCTCGATCACCAGCCCGTCGTACGCGGCGACGACTTCGGGAAAGACGCCCTTCGCCTCGCGCTCCAGCACGCGCGGGTCGTCGGCGTAGCGGGGGGAGAAGTGGGTGAGCGCCAGCCGCAGCGCCCCCGCGGACTTCGCCACCTCCGCCGCCTCGCGCGCCGTGGAGTGCCCGGTGTGCTGGGCGCGCTCCGCCTCGTCCTGCGCGAAGGTGGCTTCGTGGATCAGCAGGTCGGCGCTGCGGGCGTGCTCGATCGTCGCCCTGCACGGCCGCGTGTCCCCCGTGTAGACCACGCGGCGCCCCGGCCGCTCCGGCCCCACCACGTCCTCCGGGCGATAGACGCGGCCGTCCACCTCCACCGGCTGCCCGTGGTGCAGCCTGCCCCACAGCGGCCCCTCGGGAATCCCCATCTCCCGCGCCTTCGCCGCGTCGAAGCGCCCCAGCCGCGGATGCTCCACCACCGCGTACCCCAGCGACAGCCCGCCCCGGTGCTGGGTGCGGTAGGTGACGACGTCGTACACGCCGCGCGGGACGGACTCCCCCGGCGGCAGCTCGTGGATGCGCACCTCGAAGGGCACGCGCTCCACCCCCAGCTCCACCGCCTGCCGCAGGACGGCCGCCGTGCCGACGGGCGTCCAGAGGTCCACCGGCTCCTCGCGCGCCTGCAGCCCGAGGGTCCGCAGCAGCCCGATGACGCCCAGGAAGTGGTCCGCGTGCAGGTGGGTGAAGAAGATGTCGCTGAACGAGAACCCGGTGCCGTAGCGCATCATCTGCCGCTGCGTCCCCTCGCCGCAGTCGAACATCATCACGTCGCCTTCGCGCTGGATGATGAGCGACGAGACGTTGCGGCCGACCGTCGGGCGCGCCGCGGCGGTGCCGAGGAACGTGATCCTCATCGCGCCGCGGGCTCCGCGACGGAAGAGTGCGTGAGTGCGTGAGTGCGTGAGTGCGTGAGTAACTTCGTTCTCACGGCCGCACTATCGCTCGTTCGC
>DATAAG010000786.1:0-2357 GCA_036260235.1 Longimicrobium sp. | reverse complement strand
CGCAGCCTTCGCTGAGCGTGGCGGCCGCCGCGGACGCCGGACAACAGCTTGCCCGCGCGCTGGCCTCGGCCATGGGCGAGCCGCAGGTGCGCGCACAGTTGATGACCGCCCTGCGCAACTCGCCGTACCAGGAGAACAAGCTCGTTCTGCAGGACTTCCTGGCCTCCCCCCAGGGCAGGAACGTGCTGGCCGGGATCGCCGGCGCGTCCGGCGCGAACGCGTCCACGGTGCGGGGATGGCTCTCCGCGCTGCCGCCGATGGACCTGTACGTGCCGCTGGAGGTGCACCGGCGCGAGTGGATGGGCACGGACAACTTCGTGGTGGGATTGAACCTGGATGCCGACGATCCCACCCTCACCGGCTACCGCGCCGACGGCTCCGTCCTGCAGCTGGACGCGCGCCAGGGCACGCCCCCGGTGGCCGTGGTGCTGATGCACCCGGCGGAGCCCAAGTCCCTGCGGCGCGCCGCGCGCGAGGGCACGGGACCGGGTGACGCCGCCATCACCGACGTCTGCATGACCAGCGCGGGGAAGGACGCCACCATCCAGGAGTGCAACATCGGCCCCATCGGTGAGGACCCGGGCGGCAGCACCGGCTACACCGGCGGCGAGATCCACCGCTTCCTGAACTACGAGGGCGACGGCTGGGGCGGCATCGAGCTGATGGTGAAGACGTACACCGGCATCGGCGGCACCCGGCTGGACGAGCAGATCATGAACGAGGAGTTCTCCGAGTGCATCCCGCCCGCAGGCTCCGACTGCGAGGACGGCTACACGTACGTCCACCGCAACGTCAAGATGGGGCCCTACATCAAGGTGTGGGAGCGCGACTCGGGGACGCCGGAGTGGGGCTCGGACGAGTACTGGGGCGACGCCAACTTCCTGGACTACAAGGTCGTCCACAAGTTCTTCCCCGGATGCCTGATCTCCAGCGGCAACACCCAGGCGTCGTGCGACGCGGCGGGGAAGCGGGTGGCGGTGCAGATCATCTTCTGGCACATCACCAACTGGAACCACGACGAGCCCGGATACTGACGGGCCCGCGGCGGCCGCGAACCGGCCGCCCTGGTCCCATGCAGCGCCGCGTCCCCGGGTGGGGCGCGGCGCTCGCGTGTACGGCGGCGGAGGCGAGGCACTTCCGCGCGCAGGCGAAGTCGCGTCCGGTGTTGTCCACTGCGTGCACCTGTACGGCGTCGCGGGCTTTCACGGCAACCCGGCGGATGTTAGGTTGCCGCATCCTCCACACCTGCCAGCCGGGTCTACGCAGAAATCCCACAGCGGACGGCACATGACGCCTGGAACGGCCGAGAAGAAGTGGATCGTCGGGGTGGACCTCGGCGGCACCAACATCGTGGTGGGGCTGGTGCCGATCGCGGGCGGCGACGTGCTGGGGCTGCGCACGCTTCCCACCGAGAGCCAGCGCGGCGCCAAGTTCGTCGTCGACCGCATCGTGGGGATGGTGGAGGAGGCGATCGGGGAGGTCACCAGCGCCCACGGGACCACGCGCGGCGCGGTGGCGGGGGTGGGGATCGGCTCGCCGGGGCCGCTGGACCGCAAGACGGGGACGGTCATCAACACCCCCAACCTGGGGTGGCGCAACTTTCCCCTGCGCGACCTGGTGGCGAACCAGGTGAAGCTGCCCTGCGCGCTGGACAACGACGCCAACTGCGCCACCTACGGCGAGTGGTGGTTGGGGGCCGGGCGCGGCGTGGACTCGCTGGTGGGCCTTACGCTGGGGACGGGGATCGGCGGCGGGATCGTGCTGAACGGGCAGATCTACCACGGCTGCAGCGACGTGGCCGGCGAGATCGGCCACATGACCATCGACAGCAACGGGCGCCGCTGCAAGTGCGGCAACTACGGGTGCCTGGAGCAGTACGCCAGCGGGCCGGCCATCGCGGTGCGGGCGGTGGAGGGGATCGAGGCGGGGGCGGAGACCATGCTGGTGGACATGGTGGAGGGAAAGCTGGAGGACATCACCGCCGCCGTGATCTACGAGGCCACGGTGCTGGGCGACGCGTACGCGGCGGAGGTGATGAAGGACACCGCCAAGTTCCTGGGCGCCGGGGTGGCGAGCATCATCAACGTGCTGAACCCGGAGATGGTGGTGATCGCCGGCGGGGTGACGCGCGCGGGCGACACGCTGTTCGAGCCGCTGCGCGCGGAGGTGCGCCGCCGCGCCTTTCGCAGCGCGCAGGAGTGCTGCCGCATCGTCCCGGCGGAGCTTCCCGGCACGGCGGGCGTCGTCGGCGCCGCGGCGGTGTTCAAGAAGGAGAACTACGGGCACGTGTGAGCCAATCGGGGTGCCGTCCTCCAGCCCAGCGGCTAAAGCCGCGGCTGGAACTACGGAAAGCCTCG
>DATAAG010000785.1:0-2746 GCA_036260235.1 Longimicrobium sp. | reverse complement strand
CGAGATGAGCCAGCAGCATCATCCGCGTTGCGCCGGAGGCGGTTGGGGAGTATCGATATCTTCATCCTGCCGCGCTCCCCCTCCCGCGGCGGCGCTGAAACCGCGCCCTGCCGGGATTCGTAATCGCCAGTGCCCGCAACGGCTTTGGTGCCGGCGCGGGCGGTTACACCAAACCAGACCCAATTACCCGATGCGCAAACTGAGTTCAGGCCTCGTGGCCGGCGGCGTCCTGGCCGCCGTGCTGCTGTTCATGCTGCTGCTTTCAGGCAGCTTCACCCGCGTGGACAGCACGGAGCACTGCGTGCTGACCCGCTACGGCACGGTGATCGACCGCCAGATGTCTACAGGGCTCAACTTCACGCCCTTGGCGGAGCCCACCTGCTTCCGGATGACGCAGCGCAACTTTCCCGACGACGCCGACGGCAAGGAGGTCATCCAGGCCACCACGGCCGACCCGGTGACGGTGGAAGGCGACGTGGCCCTGACCTGGAGCTACAACCCGGGGACGATCTACCAGGTGTTCCTGGACAAGCGCACCCCGGAGGCGGCGGAGACGGAGGTGCTGAACGCGGTGCGCGAAGGCTACCGCAACGCGCTGAACGCGTGGACGGTGAACCGCATCTTCTCCGCGGAGCGGGCGCGGCTCTCGGATGACGTGCGCCGGCAGATCCAGGCGAAGCTGGGCAACCGCGCCATCATCCACCAGGTGTTCGTGCGCGACATCCGCATCCCCCCGCAGATCGAGCAGGCGCGCATCGAGGCGGCGCGGCAGGCGCAGGTGCTGGACCGCGCGCAGAAGCAGTTCACCATCGACAGCGTGAACGCCCGCGCGCAGATCCTGAAGGCCGAGGCCGACGCCCGCGCCAAGGAGCTGGAGGCCCGCTCCTACGCGGCCAACCCCGCGCTGCTGCAGCTGGAGGCCGCCAAGGCGATGAGCCAGGGTCTGGCGCAGGCGTGCCGCGGGGTGACCACCTGCGTGATCGGCGGGAGCGTGATGGACACCTGGCAGCGGCCCTCGCCGTGAGCGGGCTGATCGTCTTTCTCCTGGTGCTGCTGGTGGCGGGCGGCGCCATTGCCTCGCAGGTGTCGGCGTTCAACCAGATCGCCGCGCTCAAGCGCCAGCTGGATGCGCTGGAGCGCGAGCGGGCGCAGGACCGCGAGCTGCTGGAGGCGGTGCTGCTGGAAGACCCCGGCAAGGTGCGCCGCCTGACGGGCCGCCCGCCGCCGAACTGATCCTGGAGTTCTGCACGCGGCCCCAGGAGCGAATGAATTCGCCGCTGGAACTGCGCGAAGTCCGCCTTCGCGGACTCCGAGGCCGAAAGTCCCGTCCAGTAACGCGTCAGCGTCGCCGGACGGGGCTTCGTCGTTCTGATATGATTTGCCTCGGCACGGGGCCAGGTGTGCTGAGGGCCTCACGGGTGCCAGGTCACCCCCACCTGCCCGCGGTGGTGCATCAGCGAGATCCCGCGGGCGAACGCCTGCTCCTCGCCGCCGACGGTGCGCTCGGTGAAGGAGCCGGCCGTCGCCTGGTAGCCGACGTCGACGGCCAGCTTGCGCCACGCGAAGAACTGCACTCCGCCGCCGATCGTCAGCCCCTCGCCCCGGGTCTGCGTCTCCGTGGGCGCCTCCGCGCTCCCCGTCTGCTGGGTGGTCACCACGCCGGTGATGGCGGCCAGCAGGTACGGGCGCATCACCCGCCAGTCGTTGCTGAAGTTCACGCGCAGGCCAAAGTCGTAGGTCGCGCCGTCGTACTCGGCGTCGGGCTCCGGCGCGCGGTCGGCGTCGTACTCCATGACCACGGCGTCGGCCGCGGCGTAGAGCGTCATGCGGTCGTTGAAGCCGTACCCCAGCTTGAAGCCCATCCCCCGCCCCGTCTCGGTGATCGCCTCCGCGCCCGTCCCGCCCAGCGAGCTCCCCGTCACGTGCACGCCCACCATCAGCCCGGTGTTGTCGGACTGCTGCGCGCGCACGCCGCCGCTCCACAGCGCCGCACCGGCCAGCGCCGCCAGCACGTGCCTCGGCTTGATCGTCATCACTGTCTCAGCGTGTGGGAGGGATGCGTGTGTCGACGGGTCACGGGCGCAGCCGCAGGCCCACGTCCGCGCGCAGGTGCCGCACGCGCAGCAACTCGCCGTCGGCGTTGCCGCTGCCGTGCTGGTACTGCGTCCAGATCACCCCGGGAGTCAGGGTGACGCGGCGGCCGAGGGGAAAGGAAAGACCCGCACCGGCTTCCCAGCCGCGCTTCGCGTCTTCGCTCAGCGTCTCCGCCTCCAGCCCGTGGGCCACCACGCCGGCGCGGATCCACGGGTCGATGGGGATGAACGGCGTCGGGAGGGCGATGCGCACGCCCGCCGCGAACCCCTGGTCCGTCGCGTCTCCGCCCGTGTCGCTCCAGTCGAACCGCGACCACTCGTACGCCGCGTAGAATCCGACGAGCGGCAGCGCCTGCCACCCCAGCGACACCTCGCCCGCCACGCCGCCGTCGGCCGCGTCCTCGAAGTCGTCCGCGGGGAGGGCGATGCCGCCGCGCACCTCCGCGGAGAACGGGGTGATCGCGGGAACCTGCGCATCAGCCGCGTCCGCACGGGCCGCGGCGCAGGCCAGCGCCAGCGGGACGGCGCGGAGCAGGCGGTGGACCAGGGGCATCCGGAAACGCTGGCGAGCGGGATGAGAGGGAAGCGGTGTCGGAAGATTCGGCGGGGGCGCGGCCGCCGTCAATCCCGCAGAACGATCCAGCGGCCGTGGT
>DATAAG010000784.1:0-7094 GCA_036260235.1 Longimicrobium sp. | reverse complement strand
CCCCCCCCCGCCTCGCTTCCGACCAAAGGCCGGCCCCTCAGGCCGTCAGATCTGTCGTCACCCAGTCACCCCATCACCCCATCACTCCTCAGCTGCGGCGCTGCTTCAGGGTGTGGTAGGCGATCATCTTGTAGACCAGCTTGGCGACCACGAAGTCCGGCGCCGCGTTGCCGCCGATCGGCGCCAGCTCCACCACGTCCGCACCCACCACGTTCTTCTCCTCGAACACGCGCCGCAGCAGCTTGAGCGTGGGGTACCACCCCAGCCCGCCAGGCTCCGGCGTCCCCGTGGCCGGCATGATCGAGGGATCGAAGTAGTCCACGTCGAAGGTGATGAAGACGTCGTCGCCCAGCGCCTGGAAGGCGCGGTCGATCCACGCCTCGTTGTCCCACATCTCCTCGGCGAAGATGGTGGTGATGTTCCCCTCGCGGCTGCGGATGAGCGCACGCTCCTCGCTGGTGATGGCGCGGATGCCCACCTGCACCAGGTCCGCGCAGTCGATGCACCGCGCCATCACGGCCGCGTGCGAGTACGGCGAGCCCTCGTACTCCAGCCGCAGGTCGCCGTGCGCGTCGAACTGCAGGATGCTCAGGCGGCGCCCCTGGCCCAGGCGGTCGGCGTGGGCCCGCACCGGCGCGCTGGTGATGCTGTGCTCGCCGCCCAGGCCGATGACCAGGCGGTCGCCGGCCTCGGCCAGGATGGCGGCCATCGCCTCGCGAAGCTCCGTGACCGCGGCCTCCGGCCCGGCGGAGGTCAGGTGCAGCGCCGGCAGCGTGCACACGCCCACGCGCGGCCCGGGCTCGTCGTCCAGCTCCTGGTCGTACAGCTCGATGAAGCGCGACGCCTGGATGATGGCGTCGGGCCCCAGCTTGGTGCCGCCCTGGTAGCTGACGGTGGACTCGTAGGGAATGGGAAGGATGACCACGCCGGCGTGCTGCCAGGTGGCGGCGTCGCCCTCCAGCCCCAGGAAGTTGCGGGGAAGCTCCCAGGCCAGGTCCTGGAGCGACTCGGGGATCTCAACGGACATCGGGATCGTTCTGCGTTGCGGGCCCGGGACGTCGCGCCGGAACAGGACAGGCGCGGGGCGCGCAATCTCGCGCGGGAGAGGCGTGGCGGAAAGGGGCGAGGGATGTGGGTGAGGCGCGCACCGCCACGACGGGCTGAAGCCCGCCGCTAGAGATGCCACAAGCCCCGCCCGGGCTTCGCGGAGCTCGCCCGGCGGGGCTTTACCTGCTCGCGTGCGCACCGCCCGCACTCCGTAGAGGCTCTCCCCGTGCGCGAAGCGAGCGTGATGTCGAAGCCCCGTTTGACGAGCCCCGGCGAGTCAGGACGGGGCTCGTGGCCGTTCCAGCCCCGGGTTTCGACGCGGGGATCCCGGCGCGCATCGATGAGCCCTCCGGTCAAATCCCGCCGACACATCTCCCAACGTAACACCGCCCCGCGAGACGCATCTCGCGGGGCGGCATCTTTTCACTCACGCACTGACGCACTGACGCACTCACGCACTTCAGTTCAGAACGTCAGCGCGGGGCACGCCACTCCGTCGTACGTGAGCTCCACGCCGTTGGCGCGGCAGTCGGGGCACAGGCCGTACACCTCCAGCCGATGGCGCGCGGGAAGAAAGCCGTACGAGCGGGCCACCTCGTCCTGGATGCGCTGGATCTCCGGGCGGCGGAACTCCGTCACGCTGCGGCAGTGGGTGCACACCAGGTGCTGGTGCCCGCGCTGGTGCCCGAACAGGTGCTCGTAGCGCTTGAAGCCGTCGCCGAAGTCGTGGTCCTCCACCAGGCCGCTGCGCACCAGGATCTCCATGGTGCGGTAGATGGTGGCCTTGCCGATGCGCTCGCCGCGCTTCTTGAGCTCCGCCTCGATCTCCTCCACCGAAAGGTGGGCGCTGGAGCTGAAGACCACGTCGGCCACGACCTCGCGCTGCTGCGTCACCGGCAGCCCGTGCTGGCGCAGGTAGCGACGGAACAGGTGCAGGTACGGAGAGGTGGCGACGGCTTCGGTGGCGGCCATTCAGGTCCTCGGAGGCTCGATTGTCGGCGGCGGTGCTTCCGCCACTAACGATAATGATTCTTGATTGGCCGGGTCAAGCGGAATCCACCCGACGGGCTGGTGCGTCACCCACCGCCCGCGGGCTGAAGCCCGCGGCTGGAACTGCCACAAGCCCCGCCCCGGGCTCGCGGAGCTCGCCCGGCGGGGCTTCGGCCGCTCGCGTGGGCAGCCCTCGCACACCCTCGCGGATGCGCAGGCTCATCCGGCCGCGCCACCCGCGTCCGACGCCGCCGGTGCTTCGGAACCCACGGGCACACCGCCCGGCGCGACACGGGCCAGCCACTGGTCCCGCCCCATTTCGTACCGCGCCTCGCCGCGGTACTCCCCGGCTTGCTGCCAGCCGGCGGCGCGGTAGAACGCCTCCGCCCGGGTGCCGGGATCGGTGCTGAGCCACACCCGCTCCACCCCCTGCGCGAAGAACCAGCCCATCATCTCGTCGTGCAGCCGCCGGCCGATGCCCCGCCCCTCGAGCTCCGGGTCCACGAACAGCGCCCAGACGTTGCCGCGCGCCAGGTCCGCAACCGCGAAGCCGGCGATGCGGCCGTCCATCTCCGCGACCCAGCCGCGCCCGTTGTCGGTGATCATGGCCCGCGTGTGGTGCGGCTGCACGGCATCCGGGTCGGCCAGCCGGTTCTCGCGGACGGCCAGGCGAATGCGGTGCATCTCGGAGACGTCGGCCTCCGTGGCCACGCGGATGAGCGGGCCCGCGCTCTCCGCCTCGGCAGGAGCCGCAGGCGGCTCCACGTGCCCGAGCGGGACGCCGCCCAGCTCCGCCAGCAGCTCCGCCCAGCGCCCCGCATCGCCCCCCGTCTCGCGCACGTCCGGCGTCTCGGGGACGTCCAGGCGGCGCAGCACGCCCTCGATGATCCGCTCCACCCGGTCCAGCGGCACCGTCCCCTGCTCTTCCACCGCGTCCGCGCGCGCCGCCTTGCCCCCCGCCTGCGGCTCCACCACGTAGCGCACCGTGTGGATGGTGCGCGTCCGCCGCGCCTCGTCCCCTTCCGCGAAGACGGAGAGCACCGCCAGGCCGCTCTCCCGCGCGCCCAGCTGACGCGCGGGAAAGAGCCACACCGCGTCCACCCGCTGCGGCGGAATGCGCTCCGCCGCGGCGGCGAGCGCGGCGGCCAGGTGCGGGTTCCGGGTGCCGGAGTCCGGCGCGGCAGGGGGAGGGAGCATGGCGGATGGAAGGACTACAGGAGGTGCGCGAAGTTCTGGTCGCACACCATCCGCGAGAACTGCTCGGGCGAGAGCGTCACGCCGTTTTCGCGGGCGATCTCCTGGTTGCGGGTCCAGAGCCGGCGCAGCGTGTCGTCCACCGAATCGTTCAGGTGCAGCTGGCGCCGCAGCGTTCGCATCCAGTCCTCGTCCCCGCCCCACATCCGCCGCACGATGGCCCCGGCACCCGCCGCCTTCTCCGCCGGCAGCTCGCCGATGGCGGCCAGCACGTAGCTCTCCAGCAGGATCAGCAGCGGACGTCCATCATAGCGGTCGGGCGCGACCGGGTCGGAGGGAAGCGCCGCACCCGCCGAGGCGGGCGTGGGCTCGTTGCGCTTGCGGCTGAAGGGATTCCACACGCGGAGATCTCCAGGGACGAGTGGGACCGACCGGCGGCCGATCGGAAAGGCGGGCCCGGGCGGAAGATCCCGCTCGCGCCCTGGCACTCACGCACTCATGCGGCCCCGGCGGCGTGCGGCGTCCGGGCGCGGTCCGCCACCTCCTGCTCCACGTAGAAGCGCAGCACGTGCAGGAAGTCCTGCGCGTTGGTGATCACGCCGAACGCCTGGTGCGTGCCGCGGTCCTTGAGCTTGCTCACCACGAACTCCGACGAGTCCACGCAGATCGTCGTGAGCGGCCGCACCTCGCCCGTCTCCTCGTTCCACACGTAGGAGGGGAGCATGTTGCCCGTGGCGATGGAGTGCAGCGCCGTGGCGATCATGATGACCCCCGTGCAGCGGCGCGTGTGCTCCTTCATCACCTCCTGGCAGCGGATGGCGTCGGTGATGGTGTCGGGGAGCGGCCCGTCGTCGCGGATGGAGCCGGCCAGGACGTACGGCACCCCGCTGGTGACGGCGGCGTGCATCACCCCCTCGCGGATGATCCCCTGCTCCACCGCCGCGGCGATGGACCCCGCCGCGCGGACGCGGTTGATGGCGCGCATGTGGAAGGCGTGGCCGCCCTCGACCGGGATGCCGCGGTTGTTCATCCCCAGCGTGGTGCCCAGCGTGGCGCTCTCGATGTCGTGCACCGCCACCGCGTTCCCGCCGAAGAGCGCCCCCACGAACCCCTCGCGGATGAACCACGCCAGCGTGTCGCGCCCGCGCGAGTGCAGCACGGCGGGGCCCACCACCCAGATGAAGTGCCCGCCGCGCTCGCGCTCGTCCACCAGGATGCGCGCCATCTCGCCGTAGTCCGTGGGCTTTTCGCGGCTGACCTCGGAGGACATGAACTTGAACTCGCCCTCCGGCCCCACGTCGCCCTCCGGCCCCGTCATCAGCCCCGTGGCGTGGACGAAGATCCCCTCGCTGCCGTCCTCGGCGAAGCCCATGGCCACCGGCTGCCCGGCGCGCACGTAGCGGCCCTCCAGCACGCGCGGCACGCCGTCGGGGTCCAGCACCAGCGCGCTGTCCATCCGCGGGTCGCGGGGCAGCTTCCACTCCCCGCCGTTCACCTTGACGTACGTGGGCAGGTTCGTCGTGGAGAAGAAGCCCTCGGGAAGCACGCCGTCCGCGGGGGCGGGCTCGAAGCGGGCCCGGGGTGCGTTGGTGAAGCGGGGCTGCGAGAAGTCGGGTGCCCGGTACATGCGCTCGGTTGGCCGGATGGAGATGGTCGGAAACGACGCCTGCGTGCGGCCGGGAAGGTAGCCGGAAGACGCCCCGCCGAACAAGACGCGCCCTCGGCACCTTTCGCGGAGACGCGCGAGGGGGCTTCCATCCATCGTTTGATCGTCCGAAAGGCGGCTCTCGTCCCCGGCATCTTTCGCGCGGGGGCCAAAGGGTCCAGATTCGTTTCCCTCTCAACCCATCCGACCCGTCATCCCGAGCCGACGGAGGCCGAGCTGCCCAGGAAGTGGACCATCGACGATTCCCGCGAGCTGTACAACATCGAGGGGTGGGGAATCGGCTACTTCGACATCAACGAGAAGGGCCACGTCACCGTGAGCCCGTCCAAGGACGCGGGCCCGGCGCTGGACCTGTTCGAGATGGCGACGGACCTGGAGGCGCAGGGGGTGGGGCTGCCCCTGCTGCTGCGCTTCAGCGACATCCTGCGCACCCGCATCGAGATGCTGGGCGACCGCTTCGCCACGGCCATCCGCGAGTACGAGTACGAGGGCGGGTACACCACCGTCTACCCCATCAAGGTCAACCAGCAGCGCCACGTGGTGGAGGAGATCGTGGAGTACGGCGAGCGCCACGGCGTGGGGCTGGAGGTGGGGAGCAAGCCGGAGCTGCAGGCGGTGCTGGCGCTGCACGAGCGCACGGACCACCTGATCGTGTGCAACGGCTACAAGGACGAGGAGTTCATGCGGCTGGCGCTGATGGGCCAGAAGCTGGGCCACAAGGTGCTCATCGTCATCGAGAAGATCAGCGAGGTGGAGGTGCTGCTGCGCGTGGCCGAGGAGATGGGCGTGGAGCCCACCGCCGGCGTGCGCATCAAGCTCAGCGCCACCGGCGCCGGCCGCTGGAGCGAGACCGCGGGCGAAAAGAGCAAGTTCGGCCTGAACAGCGCGCAGCTGGTCAAGGTCATCGACATGCTGGAGAACGCGGGCAAGCTCGACGCGCTCAAGCTCATCCACTTTCACCTGGGCTCGCAGATCCCCGACATCCGCAACATCAAGCTGGCGATGACGGAGGTGGCCCGGTACTACGTGGAGCTGCGCCAGCTGGGGGTGGGCGTGGAGTACGTGGACGTGGGCGGCGGGCTGGGCGTGGACTACGACGGCTCGCGCTCCACGAGCAGCGCCAGCGTGAACTACTCCATGCAGGAGTACGCCAACGACATCGTCTACGCGCTGGCGGAGGCGTGCCGCGAGAACGAGGTGCCCATGCCGCACATCATCTCGGAGAGCGGCCGCGCCCTCACCGCGCACCACGCGCTGCTGCTCATCAACGTCATCGACCTGGAGACGCAGAGCCCCCAGAAGCCGGAGCCGGTGGGCGAGGACGACCACGCCCTCGTCCACGAGCTGGCCGGCGTGCTGCGCGAGCTGGACGCGCGCCGCGTACACGAGGTGTACCACGACGCCACCTTCCTCAAGGAGCAGCTGGTCGTCCACTTCAACTCGGGAACGCTCAGCCTGCGCGAGCGGGCCAACGGCGAGCGGTACTGGCTGGCCATCATGAACCGGGTGGCGCAGCTGGCCTCGAAGGATCCCGAGGAGTACGAGGACATCCTCCCGGAGCTGGAGGGGATCCTGATCGACCGGTACTTCTGCAACTTCTCGCTCTTCCAGTCGCTGCCGGACAGCTGGGCCATCGACCAGCTGTTCCCCATCATGCCCATCCACCGGCTGGACGAGGAGCCCACGCGCCGCGGCACCCTGCAGGACGTGACCTGCGACAGCGACGGCAAGATCGACCACTTCGTGGGGTGGAGGAAGAGCAAGCCCAGCCTGGAGCTGCACGCCTTCCGGCACGGCGAGCCGTACGTGCTGGGGATCTTCCTGACCGGCGCGTACCAGGAGATCTTGGGCGACCTGCACAACCTGTTCGGCGACACCAACGCGGTGCACATCAAGCTCACCGACACCGGGTACGAGATCGGCGACCTGGTGCACGGCGACACCATCACCGAGGTGCTGAACTACGTGCAGTTCAACACGCAGGACCTGATCGCCACCTTCCGCCGCAAGATCGCCAACGCCGGCAAGACGATCACCCGCGCCGAGGCCAACGCCTTCATCGCGGACTACATCGCGGGGCTGGCGGGGTATACGTACCTGGAGGGGGAGGCGTGACGGGGTGATGGAGTGATGGAGTGATGGAGTGATGGAGTGATGGAGTGATGGAGTGATGGAGTGATGGAGTGATGGAGTGATG
>DATAAG010000783.1:0-4439 GCA_036260235.1 Longimicrobium sp. | reverse complement strand
TCCCGTTCTTCAAGAGCATCCACATGGACTTCTGGTGGCCGCTCTACATCCTGTGGGTCGCGTTCATCGTGGTGGGCTGCAGCAACGCGGTGAACCTGACGGACGGGCTGGATGGATTGGCGGCCGGCCTCTCGGCCATCGCCTGCGCCACGTTCGGCGTGTTCGCGTACCTGCTGGGACGCATCGACTCGTCGGACTACCTGAACGTGTTCTACCTGCCGGGAAGCGGCGAGCTGGCCATCTTCTGCCTCGCTCTCGCCGGGGGATGCATGGGCTTCCTCTGGTTCAACGCGCACCCGGCGGAGGTGTTCATGGGCGACACCGGGTCGCTGGCCATCGGCGGCGTGCTGGGCGCGGTGGCGGTGATGCTCAAGGCGGAGTTCCTGCTGGCCATCGTGGGCGCGGTGTTCGTGGCAGAGGCGCTCTCCGTGGCCTCGCAGACGGTCTACTTCAAGTGGACGAAGAACAGGACGGGCACCGGGCGGCGCATCTTCCGCATGGCGCCGCTGCACCACCACTTCGAGCAGATCGGCTGGCACGAGAGCAAGGTGATCATCCGCTTCTGGATCATGGGGATCATCTGCGCCATGGCGGCCTTCGCGACCCTCAAGATCCGCTGATGCCGCGGTCCCTGGCGGGAGAGACGGTCGGGATCCTGGGGCTGGCCCGCAGCGGGCTGGCGGCGGCGCGCCTGGCCCTGGCCCGCGGAGCGAAGGTCTACGCCAGCGACGCGGGGGCGTCCGACGCGGTGAAGGAGGCGGCGGAGCAGGTGCGGGCGCTGGGGGGGGACGCGGAGGCGGGCGGGCACGACCTGCGGAAGCTGGCGGCGTGCGATCGCATCGTCCTTTCCCCCGGCATCCCGCCCACGGCGAAGGTGCTCCAGGAGGAGGCGATCCGCGGCGTCCCGGTGGTCCCGGAGATCGAGTTCGCGTACGAGCAGCTGGATTCGCCCGTCATCGCCATCACCGGGACCAACGGGAAGACGACGGTCACCGCGCTGATCGAGCACCTGATGCGCGCGGACGGCGTCGACGCGGTGGCGGGGGGGAACATCGGCACGGCGCTGAGCGAGTTGGCGCTGCGCGAGCCGCAGCCGGCGTGGGCGGTGGTGGAGTGCAGCTCGTTCCAGCTGGCGGGGATCCGGCGCTTCACGCCGCGGATCGGCATCCTGACCAACCTGGCGCCGGACCACCTGGACTGGTACGACGACGTCGAGGACTACTACGCCGACAAGGCGCGCCTCTTCGCCAACGCGTCCGCCGGGAGCCGGTGGGTGCTGAACGCGGAGGACGAGCGCGCGCGGACGCTCATCGGCGGCGCGCCGGGGACGCGGCTGTACTTCCGCGTGGCGTCGGCGCCGGAGTCGGAGGACGAGCTGGGCGGCTGGCTGGCCGGCGGGGACCTGATGATCCGCGCGGCGCCGGGGCGGGCGGAGCGGGTGGGGACGGCGGCGGGACTCAAGATCCTGGGCCCGCACAACGTGGCCAACGCGCTGGCGGCGGCGCTGGCGGCGCGGCTGGCGGAGGCGTCGGTGGACGGGATCGCGGGGGGGCTGCGCACCTTCCGCGCGCCGGCGCACCGGCTGGAGCCCGTGGTGGAGCGCGACGGCGTGCTGTGGATCGACGACAGCAAGGCCACCAACATCGCCTCCACCCGCGTGGCCGTCCGCGGGATGACGCGGCCGACCATCCTCCTCCTGGGCGGCAAGCACAAGGGCGAGCCGTACACCGAGCTGCTGCCGGAGCTGGACGAGGGGCGCGTGAAGCGGGTGATCGCGTACGGCGAGGCCGCGCCGGTGATCGTGCAGGACCTGGAGGGGAAGGCGCCGGTGGAGCGGGTGGACGGCGCGTTCGAGGCGGTGGTGCGCCGCGCCCGCGAGCTGTCGCGGCCGGGCGACGCCATCCTGCTGTCCCCGGCGTGCAGCAGCTTCGACATGTTCCGCAACTACGAGGAGCGCGGCCGGCGCTTCGCCCAGCTGGCCCGGGAGGGCGCGTAGAATGACCAGCATCGCGATCGGACTGGGACGGCGGAAGCCCGCGGCGGAGCCCGCGCAGCCGGCGGTGACGCCGCGGGAGCGCGTGCACGCCCCGGCCGCGCCCGCCGTGCAGGCGGAGACGTGGGAGGCGCGGGCGCTGCTGGGGCTCACCGCCTTCGCCTTCGCCTTCGGGCTGATGGAGATGTACAGCGCCAGCAGCTTCCTGGCCGCGTCCGACGGGCTGCCGGGGCACCATTACGCGCTCAGGCAGCTGACGGGCGGGGCGACGGGGATCGTCCTGGCCCTGCTGCTGGCGCGGGTGGACTACCGCCGCTGGCGCCTCCTCGCCTGGCCGATGCTCTGCGTGCTCAGCGTGATGCTGCTCGTCGTCGTGATGCCGGGGACGGAGGCGATCGCCCCGCGCATCAACGGCGCGCGCCGCTGGCTGAACCTGGGGATCAGCTTCCAGCCCTCGGAGTTCGCCAAGCTGGCCATCATCGCCTGGACGGCGGCGCTGGCGGTGAAGAAGGCGGACCGGCTGCACTCGCTCAGCAAGGGCCTCATGCCCTTCCTGGTGGTGTGGATGCCGATCGTCTTCCTGGTCCTCAAGCAGCCCAACATGAGCGCGGCGCTGCTGATCGTCCTCCTCGCCTCTCTGGTGCTCTTCGCGGGGGGCGCCCGCATCGGCCACTTCATCCTGCTGGGGCTGCTGGCGGTGCCGGTGCTCTGGCAGCTCATCCAGGGCGAGGGGTACCGCGCGCGCCGCATCGCCGCGTTCCTGGATCCCGCGCACGACACGGGCGGGGTGAGCTACCAGATCCACCAGTCGCTCATCGCCATCGGCTCGGGCGGCGTCGGCGGGGTGGGCTTCGGCGAGAGCCGGCAGAAGTACGGGTTCCTCCCGGAGCCGCACAACGACTTCCTCTTCTCCATGATCGCGGAGGAGTGGGGGCTGCCGGGGGTCGCCTTCACCGTGGCGGTCTTCCTGGGCTTCCTGGTGGTCGGATACCGGATCGCCGCGCGGGCGCCGGACCGCTTCGGGTACCTGCTGGCCATCGGGATGACGAACCTGATCGCCGTGAGCGCCTTCCTGCACATGGGCGTCGCCCTGGCGCTCCTGCCGACCACCGGCGTGGCGCTCCCCTTCATGTCGTACGGCCGCTCCGCGCTGCTGACGGCCTTCGCGGCGGTGGGGATCCTGATGGCGATCTCGCGCGCCTCCGCCGTCGTTCCCGGCCCGGTGAAGGAGGTGGGACGGTGACGGCGCCGCGGGTGCTCTTCGCGGGCGGCGGGACGGGCGGGCACCTGTATCCCGCCCTGGCGCTGGCGGACGCCTTCAAGCGGCTGGACCCGGACGCGGAGGTGTTCTTCATCGGGGCGCGGCGGGGGGTGGAGGCGCGGGTGCTGCCGGAGAAGGGCGTCGCCCACGCGCTGCTGCCGCTGGAGCCGATCCGCCGCGCCAGGCCGTGGCAGAACTGGCGGCTGATCCCGGCGATGGCGCAGTCGTTCGCCGGCCTGGGCCGCGTCTTCCGCACCTTCCGGCCGAACCTGGTCGTCGGCACCGGGGGCTACGCCAGCGGGCCGGCGGTGATGTACGCCCTGCTGCGCGGCGTTCCCGCGGCGGTGCAGGAGCAGAACTCCTTCCCGGGCGTGGTGACGCGCACCGTCGCGCGGCGGGTGCGGCAGATCCACCTGGCGTTCCCCGAGGCGCGGCGGTACCTGAAGCCGGGCCGGGGGACGGAGGTCTTCGAGCTCGGCAACCCGATCCGCCCGCCCGACTTCTCCGCGGACCGCGCCGCGGCGCGGGCGAAGTTCGGCCTCGGCGGTGGGACGGTCGGCCTCGTCGTCGGCGGCAGCCAGGGCGCGCGGGCGGTGAACGAGGCGCTGCTGGCGGACCTGCGCGCCGTGGTGCAGGGCCGGACCCCCGCCGCGCCCGGCTTCGAGATCCTGTGGGCGACGGGGACGGGGAACTACGACCGCGTGCAGAGCGCGCTGCTGGACCTGGGGAGCCCCGCCTGGGTGCACGCGCTGCCGTACATCGAGGACATGCCCGGCGCGCTGGCCTCCGCGGACTTCGCCATCAGCCGCGCCGGCGCCATGTCCTCCGCCGAGCTCTGCGCCTGGGGCGTGCCGATGATCCTGGTCCCCCTCCCCACGGCGGCCGCGAACCACCAGTACCACAACGCGGTTGCCCTGCGCGACGCGGGCGCGGCGGTGATGGTGGAGGAAAAGGAGCTGGGCGGCGGCCGCCTCTGGCGCGAGATGATGTCGCTCGTCGACGACCCCGCGAAGCGCGCGGCCCTCGGCGCCAGGGCGAAGGAGCGCGGGCAGCCGCACGCGGCGGACTTGATCGTGCGCGAGCTGGCGCGGCTGGTGGGGTGATGGAGTGATGGAGTGATGGAGTGATGGAGTGATGGAGTGATGGAGTGATGGAGTGATGGAGTGATGGAGTGATGGAGTGATG
>DATAAG010000782.1:0-6537 GCA_036260235.1 Longimicrobium sp. | reverse complement strand
AGAAGCAGAGGAGCACAACGGCAGTCGCTCCTCTGTTTCTCTGCTGCTCTCCGTGACATGGTGTTCTTGTTGTTGCAGGTTCGGATCAATCCTCAGTGATCGCGGCGCGGGTGATTCCCTCGCCGACGCGATGGGCGGGCGGGAGGGAGACGGGGAGCCGTCCCTGGATAGGCGCCATGCCCAGCAGCGCCCGCGCGGCGGCGCGCTCGCTCACCGGGTCCGTGCTCCAGGCGAGCAGGTAGGCGGGCACGGAGGGAAAGCCGTCCAGCAGGTACGGGCTGCCCAGCGAGACGGCAATCACGCGCCGCCCCGACGCGCTGAGCGCCTCCACGAAGGGGCCGAACCCCCCCTGCACCCCCAGCGCGCGGTACTGGAACGGCGCGATCGCCACGCTGGCGATCACCACGTCCGCCGAGTCCGCGCGGGCGCGCAGCCGCTCGAAGACCGCGGCGCCGGTGGAGGGGCCCACGCGGACGTGCTCCGCCGCCACCCCGGCCTCCGCCAGCTCGCGCTGCAGCACGGCGCCGCCGGGTGCGCGCCCGTTGCTGGTGTAGGTGACGTGGAGAACGCGAACCGTGCGCGCGACCGGCACCAGGCTGCCGCGGTCGCGCACCAGGGTGATGGAGCGCTCCGCCAGCCGCCGCGCCACCTGGGCGTGCTCCTCGCGTCCCACCTTCTCCGCGATCCCCGCCAGGTCCACCCGCGCGCCGCGGTGCAGCCCGGCGGCCGCCTTGGCCAGGAGCACCCGGCGCGCCGCGTCGTCGATGCGGGCGGCGGGGATGCGGCCGGACTGCACCGCGGCCACGATGCCGTCGATGACCTGCGCGTGCCCCGGCGGCTGCAGCAGCGCGTCCGCGCCGGCCAGCAGGGCGCGGATGGACGCCTCGGTGACCGAGTAGCTGCGCGTCACCCCGCCCATGTTCAGCGCGTCGGTGAACACCAGGCCGCGAAAGCCCAGCCGCTCCCGCAGCACGCCGTCGATCATCCGCGGCGACAGCGAGGCCGGGGGCGCGCCGGGCCCCTCCAGCCCCACCGCGGCCAGGTGCCCCACCAGCATCCCGTCCATCCCCGACCGCACGGCGTGGCGGAACGGCACCAGCTCCACCGCGTCCAGCCGCGCGGAGTCCGCGCGGACGGTGGCCAGGCCCACGTGCGAGTCCACGTGGGTGTCGCCGTGCCCGGGGAAGTGCTTGCCGGCGGCCAGGAGCCCCGCCTCCTTCGCGCCCTCCGCCCACGCGGCGGCCATGCGCGCCACCCGCTCCGGCTGCTCGCCGAAGGAGCGGACGTTGATGATGGGGTTGGACGGGTTGGAGTTGACGTCCAGCAGCGGCCCCAGCGTAAGGTGGATGCCCACGGCGCGCGCCTCCGCGCCGGTGATGCGCCCCGCCTCGCGCGCCAGCCGCGGATCGCCCGTGGCACCCAGCGCCATGGAGGGCGGCACGCGCGTGCCGCCGGGGGAGAGCCGCATTCCCGGCCCCGTCTCCAGGTCCGAGACGATGAGCAGGGGCACGGGGGCGCGCGCCTGCGCCGCGTTCAGCCGCGCGGCGATGGCCGCCGGCGCGCCGGTGGAGACGATGAGGCCGCCCACCTCGTCGCGCATCACCCACTGGAGCATCCGCTCCTGCTCCCGCGGGTTCTGGGCGGCGGACTGGCCGCTGATCCAGGGAAAGACGAGCTGCGCCACCCGCTGCCGGAGCGTGAGCCCCGCCAGGGTGCGCTCCACCCAGGCGTGCCCCGCGGAGTCCGTCTGCAGCGGCGGGACCGGCGCGGGCTCCGCCGCCGCGGCGGGCAACTCCGGCGTCGCGGCCCGCGACTCGTCGGGCGGCGAGCAGGCGGTAAGGACCGCGGCGGCGGTGAGCAGCAGGGCTCGCGGAAGATCGCGCATCGTTCGTGGGAGCGGGTGGATCGGCATGGTGCGACGGATCTGCAAGCTGCCTGCCCGGAAAGATTCGCGGGCTCCGCAATCGAAGCCGGTTGGAGATGCGCGCAGGCCCCCGCCTGAGCGGGTGAACCCGCCGCAACGACTGCGGAAAAGCCCCGCAAACTGCGGGGCTTCAACCGCATGTGGACTGCCTCCATGCACGTTACCCGGCGTACGGCAGGAGCGGTCCGCGCAGGCGGACCTCGCGAGTTTCCAGCGGCGATTTCAATCGTTCCAGGCGCGGGCGCGGCGATTCCCGGTTGAGAGTCGCAGTGGCGTCAACCGCCCGGGGCAGGGCCGGCGCGACACACGCATGTGGTTCCTCGCATCGCCATCAGCGCCCTCCTTGCTGTTCCGGGGCCGATGCTGTCACTTCATCCGGCCGATGGCGCATGGCACCGGCACTCGTGGAAGGCGGCATTCCGATGACGATCGAGTACGCGGATTTTGAGAAGGTGGAGATGCGGGTGGGGCGGGTGGAGCGCGCGGAGCCGTTCCCGGAGGCGCGAAAGCCCGCCGTCAAGCTGTGGATCGACTTCGGCCCGGAACTGGGGATGCTGAAGAGCAGCGCCCAGCTCACCGTCCACTACACCCCAGAATCCCTGGTGGGCCGGCGGGTGATCGCGGTCACCAACTTTCCGCCGCGGCAGATCGGCCCGTTCCGCTCCGAGGTGCTCGTCCTGGGCGTGCCGGACCCGGACGGCGCCGTCGTCCTCCTCTCGCCCGACCAGGACGTCCCCCTCGGCGGCCGCGTCTTCTGAGCCTTGATTCCAGCCGAACAAAAGGCGAATTTGTTGGCCGCTCCTGAACAGGAGGTGTCGCCATGCTGAAATACACGCTGCTCCTGCACGGACTGCGGAGCACCGGGGAAGGATTGCCCGGCGCCCTGCTGCGCGACCTGCTGGACGCGGTGGACCGCGGAACCAGGGGCGCCGTGCGCCTGCGGCTGGAAGGGCGCAGCGCTGCCAGGGGCGGGTTTCCGCCCGCCTGGGTGAACGATGCCGCGGCGTTCCGAATGTCCGGCTTCCATCGGGGAACGCCGGGAATCGAGCTGCGCATCCCCTCGCTGCTGGAGGCGCTGCCGCACAGGTTCGCCCAGGCCGACCTCTTTCCCCCGGTGGATCCCGCCGACTCCGCGCTCACGCTCATGGGCCGCAGCCTGGGCGAAGCGCTCGCTGGCAACGCGGACAGCGACGCCTACGATCCTCCGCTGCTCCGCACCTTCGAGGAGTTCCGCGAGGTGTTCCGCCACGGCGTGGAAGCCATCGAGATCCGCAACAGCCGTCCCGATCGCCGGCCACTCACGGTCACACCCGCCGGGATCAGGGTCGTGCACCAACTTCACCGCCAGACGCCCCGCTCGCGGCGCGTCCGCATTGCGGGAAAGGTGGATGCGATCCGGCACAGCGACCGCGCCTTTACGCTCCTGCTGCAGTCGGGTGAGCAGATCCGCGGCGTGCTCGCCGAAGGGGAGCCGGAGGTGCTGGCGCCGTTCTTCGGAAAGGTGGCGGTGGTGAGCGGGATGGCGCAGTTCCGCCCGTCCGGGTCGCTGCTCCGCGTAGACGCGGAGGTGCTGGAGCCCGGCGGGGAGCAGGACCTGGCCCTCTGGTCGGACCCGCCGCGGCCGCTGTTCGCGGCGATGGATCCCCGGGAACTTCGGCGGCCGCAGGGAGCGCGGTCCGGCGTGAACGCCATCTTCGGCGCCTGGCCCGGCGACGAAACGGAGGAGGAGATCTTCGCGCTGCTCGAGGACATGTCGTGATCCCCGCCGGCACGCCCATCCTCCTCGACACCAGTATCGTCATCCATCTTGCCCGCGGTGGCGTGGCCGCCCAGCGCCTGGAGTCGCGCTTCGGCCTGCAGTCCCGCCCCTTTACTCCCCTCACGTCGATCGTCACCGTGGGGGAGATTCTGGCGTTCGCCCGGCGCAACGGGTGGGGTGCCCGCAGGCTGGAGGCGCTCCGGCAGCTTGCCGGGAACCTGGTCGTCATCGACATCAATCGCGAGCCCATCCTGAATGCCTACGCCGAGCTGGACACGCACCTCAAGCGGTCCGGCACGCCCATGGGGCAGCAGAACGACGTGTGGATCGCGGCCACGGCGTCCGCCACGGGCGCCGTCCTGCTCACTACGGACCGGGACTTCGACGTTCTGCATCCATCGCACATCCAGCGCGAGTGGATCGATCCGCAAAGCCTGAGGTGACGCTGTCCGCCCGCCGCTCTCTGGTCCGCACTCCTCGATCGCTGATGCACCTCGCCGCACGAGCCGCCATCCTCATCACGCTCCTCCTGGCCGGCGTGGCGCCGGCGGCGTCGGCACAGCGGATGGAGCGGATCTCGCCGTCCGTCACCCTGTGGACGGAGATCGACCCGATCGAGGACACCGACTACAGCCGCGTGGAGGTGGAATCGGGATCGTCCGGCAGCGGCGGCTACTCCTACCCGGCAAGGCTCAGCATCCGCTGCAGCGGATTCTGGCGATCCGGCCTGGTGGGGTACGAAACCCCGGTAACCGGCGTGACGCGGCTGATCTGGCGGTTCGATTCGCGGCGGCCGGACACGCTGGCGCTGCCGCGCGAGCCGCGGATGCGGACGTACGGCGGCGCGGGGCTGTGGATGGTGATGTACCGGCCGCTGGAGATCGTCGCGCTGCCGGATTCGGTGCTGGGGAGGATGGTGGACGCCGCCGCGGGGGCCACGCGGCTGGTGATCCGGCTGGAGGGGCCGGAGACCCGGCGCGACTCGTACTTCACCCTGGCGGGCCTGCCGCGCGCGCTGGGCCGGCTGTCGTGCCTGCGCCCCGCCGCCGCGGCCCGACGGCGGGAGGCGCTGCGGCCGCGGCCCATCCCGCTGGGGGAAAAGATCTACTACGACGTGGAGCACGTGGACGTGGAGCCGGAGCCGGCGGACTCCGCCGCCGTCGTCCAGGCGCTGCGCCGCGAGATCTCCCCCGCCAACCTGGCGGACGAGCCGCTGGGCTACGTGCTGATCTACCTGGAGGTAAGCGCGGCGGGTGAGGTGGAGTCAGCGCAGGCGATGGGCATGGCGCGGACGAAGCCCGCCCTGGAGCGCTTCGCGCGCTCCCTTCGCTTCCGCCCTGGCCAGGTGGACGGCGAGCCGGTGCCCACCCGCGCCGTCCTGTACGTCCAGACCACCGATCCGCGGCGGTGACATCCCTCGTCCGTTGCGCGAGGACGGGCGCGGTGTAGCTTGCGACCGTTGCCCCGCGGGAACCCCAACGCTGTGCCGATCATGAGACGCACCCTGACCCTGCTGGCCCTGGCCGCCGCCGCGGCGCTCCCCGCGCGGGCGGACGCGCAGGCGGCCCCCGTCCCCGCCGTGCGGCTGGAGTACGAGGAGGAGACGCTGCCCAACGGGCTGCGCGTCATCTACCACGTGGACCGCAGCGCGCCGGTGGCGGCCACGGTGCTGTGGTACGACGTGGCCTCCAAGCACGAGCAGCCGGGGAAGACCGGCTTCGCGCACCTCTTCGAGCACCTGATGCTCTTCACCGGCTCGCGCAACGCGGCCGAGGGGCGGCACTTCGCCCTGCTGGAGGCGGTGGGGGCACGCTCCGGCGCGGACATCAACGGCACCACCAGCTGGGACCGCACCAACTACTTTCAGCAGGTGCCGGCGCACGCGCTGGAGCTGGCGCTGTGGCTGGAGGCGGACCGCATGGCCACGCTGGACGAGGCGCTGAACCAGGCCAAGCTGGACAACCAGCGCGAGGTGGTGAAGAACGAGCGCCGCCAGAGCACCGACAACCAGCCGTACGGGCTGTGGGTGGAGCGGATGCTGGCGCACCTGTATCCCGAGGACCACCCGTACCACCACATCGTCCTGGGCTCCATGGAGGACCTGGAGAACGGGACGCTGGAGGACGTGCGCGCCTTCTTCCGCACCTACTACGTGCCCAACAACGCGGTGCTGGCCATCGCGGGGGACATCGACATCCCCGCCGCGCGGCAGATGGTGCGCCGCTACTTCGGCGGCATCCCGCGCGGGGCGGAGCCGCCCCCCGTGCGCGACGTGCCGCTGCCGCCGCGCCTGGGCGAGCAGCGCCGCGAAATGATCCAGGACCGCAACGCCCCCGCGCCCGCCGTCTACGTGGGCTTCCGCGTCCCCGGCGCGCGCGACCCGCAGGCCCCGGCGGTCTCGCTGCTCACCACGCTGCTGGCCACGGGGCGCTCGTCGCCGCTGTACCAGTCGCTGGTGCGCGACCGGCAGGTGGCCACCAACGTCTTCTCCTTCAGCCCCGGCCTGGTGGAGGGGGCGGACATGCTGATCGTGGGCGCCGTCGGCCGGCCGGGGGCCAGCCCGGACTCGCTGGAGGCGGCGCTGCTGGCGGAGCTGGACGGGGTGGCGGAGCGCATTGACGCGGCGGAGCTGCAGCGGGCGCAGGCGGCGTCCGGGTACACGCTGGTCAACCAGCTGCAGGCGATGGGCGGCTTCGGCGGGCGCGGCGACGTGCTGGCGCAGGGCGCGGTGCTGCACGGCGACCCGGGATGGATCAACGGCTGGCTGCCGGCGCTCTCCGCCGTGACGGTGGAGGAGCTGCGGGCGCTGGCCCGGGACCGGCTGCGGCCGGACAACCGCGCCGTCCTCGTCTTC
>DATAAG010000781.1:0-3858 GCA_036260235.1 Longimicrobium sp. | reverse complement strand
GCTTGACCACGAAGACGAGCGTCGCGTTCGGGGGCACGGTCCCCACGCGGCGCCCGCCGTACCCTTCGGTCGGAGGGATGACGAGCTGCCGCTGGCCGCCCGCCCGCATCCCCAGGATCCCGTCGTCCCAGCCGCGGATGACCTTGCCCTGGCCCAGCACGAAGTCGAACGGCGCCATGGGCGGCGTGTTGGCGTCGATCGGCGTTCCGTCCGGCAGGAAGCCCGCGTAGTGCATGGCGACCCGCGTCCCCCGCGTGGCCTGCGGCCCGGTGCCGATCACCAGGTCGCGGATGTACACGCCGGAGCTCAGGCGCTCCATCTGCGAAAAGTCCACCTGCAGCGACGGCGCGAAGGAGATGGCTTCCAGCGGCACCGCACTCGACGACCCGGCCGCGGCCGAACCGCAGCCGGCGAGAACGGCCAGCAAAGCGTAAGGCAGAAGGCGCATCGACACCTCGCGGAGCGAAGACGGCCGGGGTCGGGGCGGCAGTGCGGGACCGACGCCGCGCACGCGCCGCAGAACGCACGCCAGCAGAAGAAGGACGACCGGCGGCGGCCCGCGGGGGCGGAGCCCGGAGCCGGGCCCCGCCACCGCCGCGGACGGACGTGCCGCCTGCGCGCAGGCTACACGCTGCCCCGGGCGGAGCCGCGCTCGTAGCCGCGGCGGCCAAAGTCGCGCAGCGCATCGTAGCTGCCCGCGCGCCTCCCGGTGAAGCCGCCCCGCAGGTGCGGCTCGATCTCCTCGTAGCCGCGCCCGGCGTACTCCGGGTTGCGAGCCGCGACGTAGCCCAGGACGTACACGGTGCGCGCGTGGTTGTACGGCACGCCGCCGGACCGCGCGGCGTGGGTGTCGTAGAAGGTACGGCAGTCCCGCTCGTCTTCCTCGGACAGGTCCGAGATCACGCCGGAAAGCCTTCTGCTCGCCCAGTACCCGCCCGCCAGCAAGGCCACCCCCGCGAGCACCCGCTTCCACTCGAACGCGTGCCGCGCGAACTCCCGCACCCGCTCGTACCGGCCGGTATCGCCGTAGTCGCGGCGCAGCTCCACCTCCACCTCCTCGTACCCGCGGTCCGCATAGGCGGGGTTGGCCGCCGCGCTGTGCCCCAGCGCGTACCCGGTGCGCGCCTCGTCGTACGTACCGGCGGCGCCCCCTTCTCCGCCGGCCGTGGTGGTGTAGTGGCGCCGGTATTCCGGCTCGTGCAGGTCGAAGTCCTCGCCGATGCCCCCCGGCTCGCCGGTACCCGCCGGGGATCCCCCGAGCCCGGCACCCGTACCGGCGCCGCCGGTGCCCGCTCCCGTTCCGGTGCCCGGCTCCTCCATCGCCCCGCCGGCACCGGAGGTGCCGCCGCCGGTGCCTGCGCCGGAGCCCGTGCCGGACCCGCTCGTTCCACCCGCTGGATCGTTGGCGCTCTGCATGGTATGCCTCCTCACATCAGAAGAGAAGTCGGGGGGCGAGCGCCCGATGCAGGCTTTACGCCATCCTCCGCGCGCATCCCGGAGCGGCTGACGGGGTTGCCGCGAAGTGGGCCGTTCAGCTGAACAGCTCCTTCAGCATGCGCTCGCGGTTCAGCAGGAACTCGCGGGTGATGAAGTAGTGCTCGGTGTCCTCGTACTCCACGCGGTGGATGCCGTCCTCGTCCAGCAGCAGGATGTCGGCGCCGGGGTAGCCCATCAGGATGGGGGAGTGGGTGGCGATCAGGAACTGGCTCTGCTGGCGCACCAGGTCGTGCATCCGCGTGAGCACGGAAAGCTGGCGGCTGGGGGAGAGCGCGGCCTCGGGCTCGTCCAGGATGTAGAAGCCGCCGCCGTAGAAGCGGTCCATGAACACGGCCAGGAACGACTCGCCGTGCGACTGTTCATGGAGCGACAGACCGCCGTACGCGCTGGCCATCTCCAGCCGGTCCACCTCCGTGGCCACGTTGTAGAAGCTCTCCGCGCGCAGGAAGAAGCCGTCCGCCGGCCGCCGGTAGCCGCGCACCAGCTGCAGGTACTCGTGCAGCCCGGACTCCGACGGGCGGGTGGCGAACATGAAGTTGCGGCTGCCCCCCTCCGGGTTGAACCCCCACGACGAGGCGACCGCCTCCAGCAGCGTGGACTTTCCCGACCCGTTCTCGCCCACCAGGAACGTCACCGGCGACCGCAGCTCCACCTCGCTGCGCAGCGCCCGCACGGCCGGCAGGGTGAACGGATACTCGTCGAACGAGCGCACCTCGCCCGCGCGAAGCTCGATGCTGCGGAGGTAGAGCGGAGCCTGCTGCATGGAGGGATGATCGGGATCGCGGGACACGGATCGGCATCGGCCGCCCCCAAGGTCAGGCGGGGAGGGCGGGCTGCACAAGTGTCTCCGATCGGCCGGACGCGGGACGGGTCTGGTGCCGTCCGGCATGCCGCCAGCACGGGATGGTGGATTCCTCAGGGGGCGCCAGGAGCATCTGCCGGGGGCAGGCAACGGGAGGGCGCCTCCTTCGCAACGACAGGTCGCGGCGGGATGCGGCCTTCGCTCAGCGCCCCCGAACGACCACGCGCACGCCCAGCGGCCGCAGCGCGATGGCGGGCTGGGCGACGACTTCGATCCCCGGCGCCGCCTCCAGGCGAAAGCGGCGCGCGACGGTAGCCAGGATCAGCACCGCCTCGATCATCGCCAGCGACGCGCCGATGCAGAAGCGCGGGCCGCCGCCGAACGGGAAGTAGGCGTACTTCGGCAGCCCGTCCAGCGAGCCGTCCAGCCACCGCTCGGGGCGGAACGCCTCCGCATCGGCGAAGAAGCGCGGGTCACGGTGCGTGACCCACTGGCTCACCGCCACCGTGGTCCCCGCCGGCACGGGGTAGCCGCCCAGCTCGCAGTCCGCCACGGCCTCGCGGCTGGTCATCCACCCGGGCGGATACAGCCGCATCGACTCCTTCACCACCGCCTCCACGTATCGCAGCCGGGGCAGCTCCGCCGCGCCGGCGGGCGCGTCCGCGAGCACCTGCTCCACCTCGGCCAGCAGGCGCTCCTCCGCCTCCGGGTGCCGCGCCAGGAGCCACCACGTCCACACCAGCGCGTCGGTGGTGGTCTCGTGGCCGGACATGATCATGGTGGCCAGCTCGTCGCGCAGCTGCACGTCGGTGAGGGGGCTGCCGTCCGGGTTGCTCCCGGCGAGCAGCAGCGCCATCAGGTCGCTCCCGCCGGAGGGCCGGGCGCGCTGCCGCGCCACGAGCGCGTAGAGCAGGTCGTCGAGGTCGCGCATGGCGCGCTGAAAGCGGCGGTTGCCCGGGGTGGGCATCCAGCGCGGCACCCGCACGGGACTGGAGGCGGCCCGCATCAGCTCGTTCACCGCGATGGCGATACGCCGCGCCTCCCCCGCCACCGTCTCGCCGAACAGGAACCGGCTGACGACGTCCAGCGAAAGCCGGCGCATGTCGCGATAGGGATCGCGCGTCTCGCCGGGCCGCCACTCCGCGATGGCGTCTTCCGTCAACCGAACGATCAGCTCCGCGCAGGCGGCCACGCGCTCGCGGTGGAACGCGGGCTGGCTGGTGCGGCGGCGGTGCAGCCACTCGGCGCCCTCGGAGTTCATCATCGCCTCGCTGAAGAGCCCGGGGACCGGCTTCTCCAGCCGCACCACGTTGCGCCGCTTCACGAACAGGCGGTTGGTGCCCACCAGCACCTGCTCGATGTCGCGCGGGTGGCAGACCAGGTAGTTGCTTTTCCCCAGGCGCACCACGTCGCCGTGCTCGCGCGCGCAGCGGGTGAGGAAGCCCAGGGCGTCCTCGCTGAACTCCGCCAGGTTGCCGATCAGCGGGCGGCCGCGCGGGCCGGGGGGAAGGGAGACGGCGGTCCGGGGCATGGGTCTGCTCCACGAGCGTGCGCGGCGC
>DATAAG010000780.1:0-5511 GCA_036260235.1 Longimicrobium sp. | reverse complement strand
GGGCGCGGCCTGGTGCGCCTGGCGAAGCTGGCGCGGGAGGAGGAGGCGGCGTGGGAGGCGGTGCTCCGTCCGCTGCTGGCCGAGGCCGTGCGCGAGGAAGACGGGGCGCTTGTTCTTGTCCGGGAACGTCTTGCGGCTTATGATAGGCGGGTTGCCGCCCGCGTGCTGCGGGCGGCGCTGCGCCGGCTGGGGACCACGCCCGACCGTACGGGAACCCGCCTGGCGCTTCAGTTTATCAGCCATGCCCCCAGTGGACGGGCCTGCACCCTCCCCGGCGGCGTGCGCATCACCACCGAGTTCGGCCTGGCGCGCCTGGAGCGCGCCGCGGGCGAAGCGCCCGCCGCCCCGCCGGACCGGCCGCTGGTGATCGCCGCCGCCGCGCCCGGCGAGGGACGCTTTCGCATCGGCGGGGCGGAGTGGACGGCGCGCTGGGGGCCGGAAGGGGACGGCGCGGGGGAGGACGAGCGGACGATGCGCATCGGCGTCGACCGCGTTTGTTTTCCGCTCACGCTGCGCGGCCGCGCCCCGGGCGACCGGGTGCGCACGCGCGCGGGGACGCGCCCGCTCAAGAAGCTGCTGGGCGAGGCGCGGGTGCCGCTGCGGCGCCGGGGCACCCTCCCCGTGCTGGCGGACGCCGCCGGCGCCGTGCTGTGGGTGCCCGGCGTGGCCCGCGCGGAGGGATGCGCCCCCGGGCCCGGAGAGCGGGCCATCACCCTTTCCGTCTTCTGATGCCGACCACTGCAGAGACCCTGGCCCGCACCGGCGGGAAGCACCTGTCGCACGTCCTGTTCAGCGAGCAGCAGATCGCCGCGCGCGTGGCGGAGCTGGGCGAGGAGATCACCCGCGACATTCCCGAAGGCGAAGACATCCTGGTGCTGGGGCTGCTCAAGGGGTCGTTCATCTTCCTGAGCGACCTGGTGCGGCACATCAAGCGCCCCATCGAGGTGGACTTCCTGATCGTCTCCAGCTACGGCGCGGGGACCACGTCGTCCGGCGAGGTGCAGCTGCTGTACGCCCGGCAGGCCAGCATCGAGGGCAAGCACGTCATCCTGGTGGAGGACATCGTCGACAGCGGCACCACGCTCAACCGGCTGATGCCCGTTCTGGAGGCGCGCGGGCCCCGGTCGCTGGAGATCTGCGCGCTGCTGCACAAGCACATCGCGCAGAACCTGGTGAAGGAGCCCCGCTGGGTGGGGTTCGACTGCCCGCAGGAGTTCGTGATCGGGTACGGGCTGGACCACTCCGAGAAATACCGGCACCTGCCGTTCGTGGGCGTCATCGAGCCCTGAACGGCGGGCCGGCTCCGCCGCAATCCAGACGCGGGCGCCGCACGGCCCCGCGGGCCTGAAGGAAAGAGTCCCATGGCAGACGAAGAAAAGGGCACCCCCAAGCCGCCGCAGCCGCCCAGGATCGGCAAGGTGCCGCGCACGGCCATGTTCTGGCTGATGCTGGTGATGATGTCCATCCTGGCGGTGCAGGTCACCAACAGCCGCACCCAGCCCGCGCGCGACATCGACTACTCCGAGTTCCGCGCGCAGGTGAACCGCGGCAACGTGCAGGAGGTGACGGTCATCGACGGGGTGATGATCGAGGGCAAGGTCAAGGAGCCGTGGCGCAACCCGCAGCGCCGGCTCACGGTGCACAACTTCCGCACCCGCGCCCCGGTCAAGGACTCGGAGGAGATGATCCGCCAGCTGGAGGCGGCCGGCGTGACCATCAAGGCCCGCGAGCCGCAGGTGGGCTTTGGCGAGGTGCTCTTCCGCGCCCTTCCCTGGCTGCTCATCATCGGCCTGTGGATCTTCTTCTTCCGGCAGATGCAGGCCAGCGGCAACAAGGCGTTCCAGTTCGGCAAGAGCAAGGCGCGCCTGCTCACCGGCGACACCCCCAAGGTCACGTTCGACGACGTGTCGGGCGCCGACGAGGCCAAGGCGGAGCTGCAGGAGATCGTGGAGTTCCTGAAGGACCCCAAGAAGTTCGGCCGGCTGGGCGGGCGCATTCCCAAGGGCGCGCTCCTCGTCGGCCCGCCGGGGACGGGAAAGACGCTGCTGGCCCGCGCCGTGGCCGGCGAGGCGGGCCGGCCGTTCTTCAGCATGTCGGGCTCCGACTTCGTGGAGATGTTCGTGGGCGTGGGCGCCAGCCGCGTGCGCGACCTGTTCGAGCAGGGAAAGAGCCACGCGCCGTGCATCATCTTCATCGACGAGATCGACGCGGTGGGCCGCCACCGCGGCGCGGGCCTGGGTGGCGGGCACGACGAGCGCGAGCAGACGCTGAACCAGCTGCTGGTGGAGATGGACGGCTTCGAGGGGAACGACGGCGTGATCCTCCTCGCCGCCACCAACCGCCCGGACGTGCTGGACCCCGCGCTCCTGCGCCCCGGTCGCTTCGACCGGCAGATCGTGGTGGACGCGCCGGACCTGCGCGGCCGCGAGGGGATCCTGAAGGTGCACATGAAGAAGGTGCCGCTGGCCGACGACGTGAACGTGGCCGTGATCGCCCGCGGCACGCCGGGGATGTGCGGCGCGGACCTGGCCAACCTGGTGAACGAGGCGGCGCTGCTGGCCGCCCGCCGGGGCCGCGACAAGGTCTTCATGACCGACTTCGAGGAGGCCAAGGACAAGGTGATGCTGGGCGCCGAGCGCCGCTCGTTCGTGATGAAGGAGGAGGAGCGCCGGCTGACGGCGTACCACGAGGCGGGCCACGCGGTGTGCGCCATCACCGTCGCGGGGAACGACCCGCTGCACAAGGTGACCATCGTGCCGCGCGGGCGGGCGCTGGGGCTGGCGTTCACCCTGCCGGAGGACGACCGCGTCTCCGTCACCCGCCAGCAGCTGGAGGCCAAGCTGGTGATGACGTATGGCGGCCGCGCGGCGGAGGAGCTGGTGTTCGGCCGCGACCGGGTGACCACGGGGGCCAGCAGCGACATCTCGCAGGCCACCAGCCTGGCGCGCCGCTACGTGACACAGTGGGGCCTGTCCGACGCGGTGGGCCCGGTGGCCATCGCCGAGAGCGAGCACGAGGTCTTCCTGGGCCGCGACCTGGGGAGCCGACGCGAGGTGTCGGAGAAGACGGCGGAGCTGGTGGACGCCGAGGTCACGCGGGTGCTGAACGAGGCGCTGCAGCGCGCGCGCACCACGCTGCGCGAGCACGTGGAGCTGCTGCACTCGGTGGCCAACCACCTGCTGGAGCGCGAGACGCTGACGCGCGAGGAGGTGGACCTGCTCGTGGCCGGCAAGGCGCTGCCGCCCATCAAGGTGGCGGAGGTGCCCACCCCGCCGGAGCTGCCGGAGCTCCCCGCCGCGGCGAACGAGCGCCACAAGCCGCCCACGCCGGAGCTCAAGCCGCGGCTGGCGTGAGGACGGCAGTGTCCAGGTTCAAGTGCCCGGTGCCTGGTACCTGGAGGATGGCCTGGAAAGCTGCGGTTCCTCATCCTTGAACCTGGGCACCTGAGCCTTGACCCTGATGTTCCGAGCGCGAAGGCGAGCGATGGCTTGCCTTCGCGCTTTTGCTTTCGATACCTTCGCGGTATGGAAACCAGTGCCCAGGTTCAAGTGCCCGGTGCCCGGGGGGATGCGGCCCAGCCGCGTTCCGCGGACTGCGCGCACCTGAACCTTGGACCTGGGCACCTGAACCTCCATGCCGGACGCTGGGCGCTTCCTCGCGGAGCCCTCCCGCTCGACCGGCCGGTCGTGATGGGGATCCTGAACGTCACGCCGGACAGCTTCAGCGACGGGGGGCGGTTCCTGGACCCGGCGCGGGCGGTGGCGCAGGCGCGGCGGATGGCGGAGGAGGGCGCGGACCTGGTCGACATCGGCGGCGAGTCCACGCGGCCGGGCGCGGCGCCGGTGAGCGCGGACGAGGAGGCGGCGCGGGTGCTGCCGGTGCTGCGGGCGATCCGGGAATCGCTCGCGGTGCCGGTCTCGGTCGATACGCGGCGGGCGGCGGTGGCGCGCGAGGCGCTGGCGGCGGGGGCGGAGGTGATCAACGACGTGTCGGGGCTGGCGGACGCGGAGATGGCGGGGGTGGTGGCGCCCTCCGGGGCGGGGCTGGTGCTGATGCACATGCGCGGCACGCCGCAGACCATGCAGCGGCTGGCGGACTACGGGGACGTGGTGGAGGAGGTGGCGGAGGAGCTGGCGGAGTGCCTCGCGCGCGCGGACGCGGCGGGGATCGCGCGGGAGCGCGTGGTGCTGGATCCGGGGATCGGGTTCGCCAAGACGGCGGAGCAGAACCTGGCGCTGATCGCCGGGCTGGCGCGCATCCAGGCGCGGCTGGGGCGGCCGGTGCTGCTGGGTCCCTCGCGCAAGTCGTTCATCGGCGCGCTGCTGGGCGGCATTCCCGCGGACGCGCGCGACGCGGGGACGGTGGGCGCGTGCGTGGCGGGGCTGGCCCGCGGCGCCCGCCTGTTCCGCGTGCACGACGTGCGCGCCGCGCGGCAGGCGCTGGACGTGGCGGACGCCATCCTCCGCACTCCCGCGAGGCCGGCATGAACGGGTTCGTGGAGCGCTTCGGCTTCCTGGCGCCGGACTGGCGCGACCTGGTGGAGATCCTCCTGGTGGCGGCGGTGCTCTACCGCGTGCTGCTGGTGCTGGCGGGAACGCGCGCCATCCAGATGCTGCTGGGGGCCGTGGTCATCGTCGCCATCTACGCCGGCGCGCGGGTGCTGGACCTGTCGCTGGTGGAGTACCTGCTGGAGACGGTCTTCCAGTTCGGCGTGATCGCCGCGCTGGTCGTCTTTCAGCCGGAGCTGCGCAGCGCGCTGGCGCAGCTGGGGCAGAACCGGCTGCTGCGCTTCTTCTCGCGGCTGGAGCAGACGCAGGTGGCGGAAGAGGTGGTGCAGGCGGTGGAGGAGATGTCGCGCGGCAAGATCGGCGCGATCATCGCCATCGAGCGCGAGCTGGGGCTGGGAGAGTACCTGGAGAGCGGCACGCCGCTGCAGGCCCGCGTCTCGGACGCGCTGCTGCTCAACATCTTCACCCCCTACTCGCTGCTGCACGACGGCGCCGCCATCATCCGCGGCGACGACATCGTGGCGGCGGGGGTCATCCTTCCCCTCACCCAGCAGCCCGTCACCGACCGCTCGCTGGGCACCCGCCACCGCGCGGCGCTGGGGCTCTCGGAAGAGACGGACGCACTCGTCGTCGTCGTCTCCGAGGAGACGGGCGCCATCACCCTGGCGCACGGCGGCCGCCTGTTCCGCAACCTCTCCCCCGACGAGCTGAAGGAGATGCTCATCGACGGCCCCCCGCCCGTCGGCACCCCCGACGGCCGCGCCGCGCTGGCGGGGAACGCGTGATGGAGTGATGGAGTGATGGAGTGACGCCTCGTTGCTCCATCCCGTGCATCTGCAAGACGCAGCGCCTTTCCGCATCCGCGCGACGCCCGCACATCCTGGTCACCCATGCCGCCCTCTCTGCCAAGTTCAGATGAGACAGTTATCCTTGTCGAATTACTGAGCAAGAGGGCAGAGGGAGAACATCGAGATGCTGGATACGCGACTGAACGGAACCGGGG
>DATAAG010000779.1:0-15101 GCA_036260235.1 Longimicrobium sp. | reverse complement strand
ACGGGGCTTCCGCCGATCCAGCGTCCCGCCACGGACCCGACCATCAGCCCAACCTCCCCCAGGGGTTTTTGGGGGAGGTGGGCGAGTGGTGCTCGCCCGGAGGGGGCGTGCCCCTCGCGCCGAGCCCGCCAACGGCCCTTGCATCCCCTTCCCTTCCGCAGTCCCCCCTCCAGACCCGCCGCTTTCGAATCCCCGGGCCCGGTGCCGCTCGTATGTGCTGCTCGATGTCAGGCTGATCATGCATCTCTGCCGGAGACCTCCATGAGCCGTTCCCTGCCCCACGTCATCGCCGACCCACTCGCCATCGTTGCTGCGCTGGCGATCTGCGCATCCCGCATGGAGGCACAGAACGGCGCGTGGCCTCCGTTCTCCGAGCCGTTCCGCTGGAGCGACTGGGAGATGCCCGGGCCCCGGCCCGATTCCGCCGCGCTGGACCGCCTGGGCATCTGCCCGCACGTGGCCGCGCAGGCGGCGAGCTTTCACTGGATGGACGCGGACGGCGACGGGCTGGCGGACCTGGTGTTCAGCGGTCCCGTGGCGTGGTGCACCCCCGATCCGGAAGGAACCTCCACCGCCGTCTACCTGAACCGCGGCGGCGTGCTGGTGCTCGCGCTGCAGGCGGAAGGCGCAGTCGCGGCGGTCTGGCGCGCGCTGCCGGCCCACCCCGTGAGCCTGCTGCTGGGGCATTCCCACGGAGAGGGCCTGAGCGAGTCGCGCTACGCCTGGTACACGCCTCACTTCGACGGCGACTCCCTCGTATTCCGGCGGGCCGGCGAGCTCGCCGCGGCTCCCGGGACACGGACCCCGGAGGGCATGCTTGCGCATCCCCGGCCGTTCATCGTCCCCCCGGGCGCCGGGCCGTCGCCGGTGCGGCTCACGCCGGACGCGGCCGACTCCATGAACGTGATCGTCACCTTCGCCGGCGGCAGCCGCGGTGTCGCGCTGGCCGAATGGACGGACGCCGCGGGCCGGGAATGGTGGTTCGTCCGCATGCATCCCTCCGGGCACGCCACGGCGGATGCCGATGATCCGTACCACCTCCGCGGCGCGGGAATCCTGGGCTGGATGCCGGCACGATCCCTCACACCCCTGCGCGATACGCGCCCCCGCGGGCCGGTGAACACCCTCGCCCCGTTCGGGCGCGCGCCCTGACGCCACACCGCCGGGGCGGCGTGTTCATCATCTTCATGAACCGGAACATCCGGCTGGCCCCCCGATTGACGCATCCGTTATATTCGCCGCGGCAAACGGAATCCGCCGCAGAAGCGCCCTGGAGATAGATCGATGCCCGAAGGAAACGTCGAAACGCTGGTGATCATCGGCTCGGGGCCGGCCGCATGGACGGCGGCGGTGTACGCCGCGCGCGCCAACCTGGACCCGCTGGTGATCGAAGGCGAGCCCTCGCGCGAGATGATCCCGGGCGGCCAGCTGATGTTCACCACCGAGATCGAGAACTTTCCGGGCTTTCCGGAGGGGGTGGACGGGCAGGAGCTGATGGGGCGGATGAAGCAGCAGGCCGAGCGCTTCGGCACGCGGACGATGATGGAGAACGTGGCGTCCGTCGACTTCTCCGCCTACCCGTTCGTCCTGCGCCCCACGTACAGCGACGAGATCCGCGCGAAGGCCGTGATCGTGGCCACGGGGGCGCGGGCCAACTGGCTGGGGCTGGACAACGAGCTGCGGCTGGCGCAGCACGGCGGCGGCGTGAGCGCCTGCGCCGTGTGCGACGGCGCGCTGCCGGCGTTCCGCAACAAGCGCCTGGCCGTCATCGGCGGCGGCGACTCGGCGATGGAAGAGGCCAACTACCTCACCAAGTTCGGCAGCGAGGTGGTCATCATCCACCGCCGCGACAGCTTCCGCGCATCCAAGATCATGGCGGACCGCACCCTCGCCAACCCCAGGATCCGCGTGGAGTGGAACACGAAGGTGGCCGACGTGCTGGGCGACGACTTCATCACCGGGCTGCTGCTGGAGGATTCCAACACCGGCGAGCGGCGCGAGATGGAGGTGGGCGGGCTGTTCGTGGCCATCGGCCACACGCCCAACACGGCGTTCCTCAAGGGCCATGTGGAGCTCACGCCGCACGGCTACGTCGTCGCCCCGCACCCGTGGCGCACGGCCACCAGCGTCCCCGGCGTGTTCGCCGCGGGCGACGTGATGGACGACTACTACCGCCAGGCCATCACCGCCGCCGGCACCGGCTGCATGGCCGCGCTGGAGGCCGAGCGCTGGCTGGCCCACCACGGCGTTACCGAGGCCCAGCCGCCCGTGATGGAGACGGCGGAGAGCTCGGTTGGGCATCCGGAGGCCGTGAGTGCGTGAGTGCGTGAGTGCGATAATGATGAAGCCGCGGTCCCGGTGCAGGGACCGCGGCTTCATCGTGTGCGTCATCTCCCGTGCTGACAACCAATCCTTAGGAGAGCGTTGTTTTCCTGAGGGGGTGTTGCCAGACCGCCACGAGAGGGGCCTGGGGTGAGGGCCCTGCGCGAAGCGCGACGCCGTTGCAGTTCTCCCCCCTCTCCGCGAGGAACGAGCGGGGAGGGGGCCGGGGGGAGGGGCCCACCCGGCGGGCGGCAGGATGCTCGCCCGTGTGCACGAACCCAGCGCCCCACCCAGCCCAACCTCCCCCAGGGGTTTTTGGGGGAGGTGGGCGAGTGGTGCTCGCCCGGAGGGGGCGTGCCCCTCGCGCATCCCCCTCCCCACACCGCCTTAACATCTCCCCCACCCCGCACGTCTCCCTGATGGACGGCGACACCGCACGGCAACGGCGGCCTTACCATCACGGCCGCGACGCGCGTCTCCTGTCCGACGGGCCATCGTGTTCACCTCCGGGCCCTGCCGCGATCACGCCGGCGGCTCGTCCGGCATCCGGAAGGAGGCGTGGATGCGGCGCGCAAGCGACTCGAACGCCTCCCGGTCGTCTCCGCCCCTGACGATCCCCAGCGTGTAGACGACGGCATCCTTGATCGACACGTACACCTCGATCCACCCGGCCGCCCCGACGTGGCTGAACCGGCCGCCCACGTACGCCGCCCGCTGTCCGTCCAGGGTCCGGAACTCCGTCACCACCTCCCGCAACTCCATCTTCCGCTCCCCCAGCACATCGTCCCGTACGCGGAGCAGCAGGGAATCCGAGTCGAGGATGATGTCGGTCATGATTCTCCGTGCCTCCGGCTCGGAGGCCACCGCCTCCTGGGATCCCTGTTCCTCCTCCATCAGGTCCACGACGTCCACCATCACGATCGCGAAGTCCGTCCAGGCCGCGAGCGTCCTGCCGTCGTCCTCGACCTGCGCCCTGGCCGGCAGGCCGACGCGGTAGGGGATGCGAGCGCCGACCCGTGGAACCAGCTCCTGCGCCCCGGCCGTCGGTGCGGCGCCGCAGGACCCGGCGCCCAGCACCATGACGGAGAAGCAGAGGAAATCCATGTGGATGCGCATGGAGGTGTCTCTCACCTGGATGAGGATGATCCGCGCAGCCCGTATGCGGAGCGGGCGGGGCCGGAGGCGGCCGGCGGAGGCGCATCCGGGAGCACGAAGGAGTCGCGGATGCGGGCGGCGAGCGTCTCGTCCCGCGCGCCGGCACGGCCCATTCCGCCGACGATCAGCAGGTACATGATCCCGTCCTTCACGGTGACGTGCATCTCCATCCACCCGTCCGTCCCGCGCCTGCCGACCCCGCCGCGGAGGTACGCGGCCCGCTGGCCGCCCAGCGTCCGGATCTCCCGCACCACCCCCACCAGCTCCACGTTCCGCCGCCGCATCCCTTCGTCCATCAGGCCCAGCAGCAGGGAATCGGAATCCATGAACACGCTCGTGAGGATCCGCCGCGCTTCGGGGTCGGAGACCGGGAGCTGGTACTCCGCCTCGGCCACCAGGTCCGCCGCGGCGACGAGCACGATGTGCTTCGGCGTCTCCGCGGCCAGAAAAGGTCCGTCGCGCGAGATCTCCGCGCCCGCGGGGAGGTCCACGCGGTAGGCGATCGGCTCGCCGACGGTGGTGACCAGGCTCTGCGAGGCCGCAGCGGGCGCCAGGCCGAACAGCGCGCCGGCCAGCGGGAGAACCAGGACGCAGCGATGGAGGGTCGGTTGGATGCGCATGGAAGTCTGCCAGGTAACGGGGAAGATGATCCGGGCATCGCCCGGCGGTTGGCCGCGCACAACGCAGGGCCGGAGCCGCCGCCGCCCGCGGCCACGCAAGGCGCTTCGTACAAAGGGGTTGATGCAGATCGGGAAGGCTGGATCCTGCGACGCGACCAGGGCCGTGCCTGGGACATCCGGGGAACGGATCGGGGCGGTCACTCCACGCGTAGGCCGCAACCCTGCGATTTCGCGGAAAGGGAGGTGATGATCACCCTCGCAGGCGGCGGCGCAGCCGCAGCCGGTCCGCGCGTTCGGCTTCTCCGCGGCCGTGGGCGTGTTCTTCGGCATCTGGCCCGCCGCCGCGGCCTCCCTCGCGCCCATCGAGGCGCCCTGCGGTGCGAGCAGGGACGGCAACGGCGGGTGTACAGAGGGTACAGAGAAGCAAAGAGAGATGCAGAGGACAACCCGATCCTCTGCATCTCTCTTTTTCCTCTGCACCCTCTGCATCCAACGATTTTCGTGCGCCTGCCGCTGCGGGGGGCGGGAGATTCTTCGGTCGCGCCACAGGCTTCGTGCTCATCCGTGGGTGCGGCACGGGCGCTTCCTCAGAATGACAGGTGTTTCCCGGGCCGGCGGGTTCGCTCCGCGCTGCGGAATTGAAGAAGCCGCGGCTCCGTCCAGGGGCCGCGGCTTCCGCACTCACGCACTCACGCACTCACGCACTCACGCACTCACGCACTCACGCACTACGAGTTCGGCCGTCCGCGCCGGCCGGCGATCGCGTCGTCCACGCTCAGCGGGCCGGCGCCGTTGCCGGCCAGGAACAGGAAGATCAGCGCGAACAGCACCGCGGGCTCGCCGTTGTTCTGGAAGGGAACGCCCCCCTGCGGTGCGTGGGCCTGGAAGTACGCCACCAGCATCTCCAGGAACAGCACCAGCGCCACCGGCCGCGTGAGCAGCCCCAGCACGATCAGCAGCCCGCCGAAGAACTCCAGCACGCCGGCGAGCCCCATCTGCGTCATCAGCTCCGCCGTGGCGCCCGGCTGCCCCCCGAAGCCGCCGAACCAGCCGAACAGCTTCTGCGCGCCGTGCGTCATGAACAGCAGCCCCGTGCCGATGCGCAGGATCGCGTGCGTGATCGGCCCCAGCCGCGCCAGCGCGCCGCCCGCGCCTGCCCGTTCCACTCGTAAGTCCGCCATCTTCCGCCTCCGCTCCGACTTGGCAAGGTGAGCCGGCGTTGCACGCCGGCTGGACGATCCTGCGGGGTTGAGTGCAACCAACGTAGTTACAGAATGCGTTCCGGCGCAAGACGGACGGTCCCGTGACGTGATCAGGACCACGAGAAGATGAGCCGCATACCAGACCACCACGGGTTGAAACCCGTGGCTGTGAATGCCATAAGCCCCGCCTCAGCCGCTACGCGGCCGAGCGGGGCTTCAACATCTCGGGCCGGTGCGGTCCCCACTCCACCGCCGGGTCCGTGGTGGTGCACGTTCACGTGCGGTTGAAGCCCGGTTCGGCGAGCGCAAGCGAGCCGAGACCGGGCTTCTGGCCTTTCCAGCCGCGGGCTTCAGCCCGTGGCGGCGGAGGCGGGCGAAACTCCGTTGACGCCGTTGACCCCGCGTGAGGCCATCAGTTCAGTGCGTTCCCGTCCAGGGATCGTTGGGCACGCGCGGCTTCGGACGCGGCCGGGGCTGGCGCTCGCCGCCGCTCAGCCAGTCGCCGATGCCGCGCAGGGCGCGGTTCACCCATCCGCCGAAGTCGTCCGGGTGCAGCGGGCAGTACTCCGCCGGCTCCGTGCCGGGAATGAAGTACTCCGTCCGCACGTCCTCGCCCGGGCAGCCGCCGCCGGCCAGCTTTCCCGTGCGGCGGTCGATGGAGACCGAGACCAGGTCCGCCGGCGGCGTCCACGCCGTGGGCGCGCCGTGCGACCGGTAGTAGTGGGCCAGCACCTTTCCCCACACCGGCGCCGCCAGGCCGCCGCCGCTGGCGTTGGCCAGGATGCGCTGCGGCCGGTCGAAGCCCAGCCAGACCCCCGCCACCACGTCCGGCGTGGCGCCCACGAACCACACGTCCGCCGCCTCGTTGGTGGTCCCCGTCTTCCCCGCCGCGGGGACGCTCCACGGCAGCCCCGCCTGCCGCACGCCGCTGCCGGTGCCGTGGTCCACCACGTCCCGCATCAGCGACGTGGTCAGAAAGGCCACCGAGGGCGACATCACGTAGCGGCGGGCGGTCCGCGCCTCCCACAGCACCCGCCCGCCCGCGTCCTCCACCCGGCGGATGAGGCGGGGCCGCACCGCCATCCCGCCGTTGGCGAAGGGCGCGTACGCCGCCACCAGCTCGATGGGGATCACGTCCGCCGCGCCCAGGAAGGTGCTGGGGTACGGCTTGACCGGCGTGCTGATCCCCAGTTCCCGCGCCTGCGCCACCACCGTGTTGGCCCCCACCCGCTGGCCCAGCACCACCGCCGCGCGGTTGGACGAGGTGCGCAGCGCGCCGCGCATGTCCATGGTCACCGTGTCGGCCACGTGGTCGGCGGGGTAGTAGCCCAGCGAGTCCGCCGCCCCCGTCCCCAGCAGCTGCTCGGTGATGGGGATGCCCCTGGCCAGCGCCGCGGAGTAGACGATCGGCTTGAAGGCGCTCCCCGCCTGCCGCTTGGCCTGCGTCACCCGGTCGAACTGGCTGATGGCGTAGTCGCGCCCGCCCACCAGCGCCAGCACGTCGCCGTCGTCAGGGTCCATGGCCACGAACAGCCCCTGCAGGCAGCGGTCGGGGTTGGCCACCTGGCGGCCGGAGCAGGGCGAGCCGCGGAAGCGTCCGTGGGTGCCGCGCTCCACCGCGCGGATCTGCGCCACCAGCGCCTGCTCGGCCGCCTGCTGGAGGTCCAGGTCCAGCGCCGTGTACACCTTGAGCCCCTGCTGGTCCGCGTCGGGCCCGAACCGCTCGCGCAGCTCCCGCCGCACCGCGGCCACGAAGTACGGCGCGCGCCCCCGCGCCTCCGCCGGCGGCGCCAGCCCCAGCGGCCTGGCCCGCGCCTCCGCCGCCTCGGCCGCGTCGATCACCCCGGCGTCCGCCATCAGCCCCAGCACCAGGTTGCGCCGCTGCAGCACCGCCTCCGCGTTCCGCCGCGGGTCGTAGTACGCCGGCGAGCGGGGGATGGCGGCCAGCACGGCCGCCTCGGCGCTGGTGAGCCGCGTGGCGCTCTTGCCGAAGTACCCCTGCGCCGCCGCCTCCACCCCGTGCATCCCGCCACCCAGGTAGATCTGGTTCAGATACATCTCCAGGATCTGGTCCTTGGTGAAGGCACGCTCGATCTGCCGCGCCAGCACCATCTCCCACGCCTTGCGCTTGAGCGTCTTTTCCCGCCTGAGGTGCTGGGGAAAGACGTTGCGCGCCAGCTGCATGGTGACCGTGCTGAAGCCCTGGCTCCAGCTCAGGTCCTTGATGTCGCGCGCCAGCGCGCCGAAGAAGCGGCGGTAGTCGATGCCGCGGTGGCGGTAGAAGCGCTTGTCCTCCACCGCCAGGAAGGCGCCGGAGACGTGGGCGGGAATGCGGTCCAGCGGAACGACGATGCGCCGCTCGGGCGCCAGGTGCGCCACCAGGCGGTTGCGGGCGTCGAAGACGCGGCTGGCCTGCGGGGGGGAGTAGTCGCGCAGCGCGGCCACGGACGGGCAGCCGGCGCCGGAGCAGCGCGGCCACAGGTACGCCAGTGCCGCCAGGCCCATCACCAGCGCCACGGCGCCACAGATCCCCAGGACGCGCAGGACCGTCTGCCTGCGCGTGCGCGGGCCGGCCTTCCGGCCGCGGGACCGGGTGCTCTTGCGTGCCATCTCGCTCGGGGAAACGGGAGAGAGTGCTGCCGGTTCCAGCAGTCGGGAATCTCGATCAGTACCGATCCGGTACGGAGCAGGTTCCGGATCGGTTTCGGATCTGCCCCACGCCGCGCGCGCCGCCGCCCGGGCGCACGACAGCCGATTGCGAGTCGTATCGTTGGATTCGGAAGATAAGGCCCTTCTCCCCGCACGCACAGTGCGACGCACGGACACGCACGGAAAAAGAATTGTCACGCAGAGCAGCAGAGCAGCAGAGATACAGAAGAACCGTGATCAGTTCTCTGCTTCTCTGCTGCGCTGCGTGACAAAATCAGTTCAGTTCCCGATGCAGCATGAGGAGCGGGATCGCCTCAGCCGCGCAGGAGCCGGCCCCCGTCCACCACCAGCGTCTCGCCGGTGACGAAGTCCGCCTGGATCAGATAGCGCAGCGCGCGCACCACGTCCTCGGGCGAGCCGTTGCGCTTGAGCGGCGCCCGCTCGGCGAGTTGCCGGATCTCCTCCTCGCTCATGCTCTCGGGCGGCAGCACGGTGCCCGGGGCGATGGCGTTGACGCGCACCTCGGGCGCGAGAGAGCGGGCGGCCACGCGCGTCAGCTGGACGATCCCCGCCTTGGCGACGGAGTGCGCCGCGTAGGCGGCCCACGCCTGGATCCCCGCCAGGTCCGCCATGTTGACGACGGCGCCGCGGCGCTCGCGCAGCGTGGGCGCCAGGTGGCGGATGAGGAAGAACGGCGCCCGCAGGTTCACCGCGATCGTGTGGTCCCACAGCGCCTCGTCCGTCTCCTCCAGCCGTTCGGAGGGAAAGACGGAGGCGTTGTTGACCAGCACGTCGATCCCCCCGAACGCCTCCACCGCCTCCATCGCCAGCCGCCGCACCGCCGCACTGTCCGCCAGGTCCGCCCCGATCGCCACCGCTTCCCCGCCCCGCCCACGGATCTCGGCGACGAGCTCCTCCGCGGGGCCTGACGAGGAGTTGTAGTGGATGACGAGCCGATAGCCGTCTTCGGCGAGCGCTTCGGAGATCGCGCGGCCGATGCGGACGGCGCCGCCGGTCACGAGGGCTGCGGGCACGGGAGGGATCGAGGGTGGAGGACGGTTCCGACCAGCGATTGAAATCGCCGCAACGACTACACACTGTCCGCCTTCGCGGGCAACGGCAAGGGCGGGCCCTCGCGCAAAACGCGGAGCCGCAGAGGAAGCGACCCTCTGCGGCTCCGCGTCTCTGCGTGAAATCCCGCAGGCTGTAACCTGTAACCTGTCCCCTGTAACCTATCTCCTACGCGTTACGTCCGTGGCACTGCTTGTACTTCTTCCCGCTGCCGCACGGGCACGGATCGTTGCGGCCCACCGTCTGGCCGCCGGTCACCGGCTGCGGCGCGCGAGGGGTCTCCTCGCGGTTGGTGCGGATGCGCGGCGGCAGCGCCGTGCCGGGGTTGATGCCGATGGACGGGCGCCGGGGCTGCGGCTGCGGCGGAAGCTCCTGCGCCTCGTCGGCCACGCCCAGCTCCGCGTCGGCCCGCGGACCGGTGAAGGTCATGGGCGGCGGGGGCGGCGGCGGGCCGGCCGGCGCCAGCTGCGCGCGGAAGACGAAGCGCGAGATGGACCCGTAGATGTCCGTCATCAGGTCCTCGAACATGTCGTACGCTTCCTTCTTGTACTCCAGCAGCGGGTCCTTCTGCCCCCAGCCGCGGAAGCCGATGGACGCCTTCAGGTGGTCCAGGTCGTACAGGTGGTCCTTCCACTTCTCGTCGATGGTGGAAAGCACCACGAACCGGAGCACCGCGTCCGCCGCCTCGCCAAAGCGGTCCAGCTTGTCGTGGTAGTGCTCGCGCGCGCGGTCCACCACGTACTCCTCCAGCTCCGCCCGCGAGGTGAACGACGAGCCCATCCCGTCGTTGCCCGGCAGCCGGTCGGCGTTCACGAAGAAGTCCAGCATCAGCCGCTGGCGCAGCCCCGCCAGGTCCCACTCCTCGTGCGGGGCGCCCGCGGAGGCGTACTCCTCCAGGATCGGCGGGATGGCCCGCTCGATCATCTCCCACACCTCGCCCTTGAGCTCCTCGCCGCCTTCCAGCGCGAAGGTGCGCAGGTCGTAGATGACCTCGCGCTGCTGATTCATCACGTCGTCGTAGTCCAGCAGCCGCTTGCGCGCCTCGAAGTTCTGCATCTCCACCCGCTTCTGCGCGCCGCCGATGGAGTTGGTGATCCACGGGTGCGTGATCACCTCCCCCTCCTCGGCGCCCAGGCGGTCCATGATGGCCGCGATGCGGTCGCTGCCGAAGAGCCGCATCAGGTCGTCTTCCAGCGACAGGAAGAACTGGCTGGCGCCCGGGTCGCCCTGGCGGCCGGCGCGGCCGCGCAGCTGCCGGTCGATGCGGCGGCTCTCGTGGCGCTCGCTGCCGATGATGTGCAGCCCGCCCGTCTCCACCACGTAGCTGTCCGGCTTCGTGGTGAGGTCGACGACGGCCTCGGGGTCCGGCGAGGTGCTGAGCGCCTTGAGGTCCGCCCCGCGCGCCTTGAGCCAGGCGATGGTGCGCGCGTCGGTGACCCCCGGCCCCAGCTTGATGTCGGTGCCGCGCCCGGCCATGTTGGTGGCGATGGTCACCGCCCCGGGCTGCCCCGCCAGCCGCACGATCTCCGCCTCGCGCTGGTGGTACTTGGCGTTCAGCACCTGGTGCGGCACCCCCGCGCGCTTGAGCATGCGCGACAGCGTCTCCGACACGTCCACGCTCACCGTGCCCACCAGCACCGGCAGCTCCATGGCGTGCAGCCGCCGGATCTCCTCGATGATGGCGTTCAGCTTCTCGCGCTTGGTCTTGTAGACCAGGTCGTGCCGGTCCTGCCGGGTGATCGGCCGGTTGGTGGGGATCACCATCACGTCCAGCCGGTAGATCTGGTGGAACTCGCCCTCCTCCGTCTCGGCGGTCCCCGTCATCCCGGCCAGCTTGTCGTACATCCGGAAGTAGTTCTGGATGGTGATGGTCGCCAGCGTCTGCGTCTCGGCGCGCACCGCCACCCCCTCCTTGGCCTCCACCGCCTGGTGCAGGCCGTCGGACCAGCGCCGGCCGGGCATCATCCGGCCGGTGAACTCGTCCACGATCATCACCTCGCCGTCCTGGATGACGTACTGCTCGTCGCGGTTGAAGAGCGTGTACGCCTTGAGCAGCTGGTGGATGACGTGGATCTTCTCGCTCTTCTCCGCGTACTCGCGCTCCAGCGCCTCCTTGCGCTCGCGCTTTTCGTCCAGGCTGAGCGAGTCGTCCTCCTCCACCCGGTGGATCGCCTCGGAGATGTCGGGGACCACGAAGGCCTCGTGGTCGTCGGGCGCCAGCACGTCCAGCCCCTGGTCGGTCAGGTGGATGGAGTGCCCCTTCTCGTCCATGGAGTACAGAAGGTTCTCCACCAGCTCGTGGACCTTCTTCTCCAGCATGTAGTCGCGCTCCACCTTGCCGATGACCCGCACCAGCCCGGGGTCGTCGGCCAGCATCTTGAGCAGCTTCTTGTTGCGCGGGCTGCCGCGGCGGGCCAGGAACAGCTTCTCCCCCGCGGCGTAGCTGTCGCCCCCCTCCAGGTCCTTCTCCGCCTGCGCCAGCAGGTCGTTCACGATGCGCGTCTGCCGGCGGGCCAGGTCCGCCACGGACGGGTTGTAGCGCGCGTACGCGGCGTTGGTCTCCGTCCCCACCGGGCCGCTGATGATGAGCGGCGTGCGCGCCTCGTCGATGAGGACGCTGTCCACCTCGTCGACGATGGCGTAGTGGTGCCCGCGCTGCACCCGGTGCTCCAGCTGGTGCACCATGTTGTCGCGCAGGTAGTCGAAGCCGAACTCGTTGTTGGTGCCGTAGGTGATGTCGGCGCCGTAGGCGGCGCGGCGGTCCGGCGTGTTGGGCTCGTGCAGGTCGATGCACCCCACGGTGAGCCCCAGGAAGCGGTACAGGTGGCCCATCCACTCGCTGTCGCGCTGCGCCAGGTACGAGTTGACGGTCACCAGGTGCGCGCCCCGCCCGGCCAGCGCGTTCAGGTACAGCGGCAGGGTGGCCACCAGCGTCTTTCCCTCGCCCGTCGCCATCTCCGCCACCTTCCCCTGGTGCAGGACGATGCCGCCGATGAGCTGCACGTCGTAGTGCACCATGTCCCAGGTGAGGGCCTGCCCCGTCACCTGCACCTCGGTGCCCATCAGCCGGTGCGCGGCGGCCTTCACCGTGGCGAACGCCTCGGGAAGGATCTCGTCCAGCACCTCCTCCAGCTCCGCCTTCACCCGCCGCTCGGCGTTGCCGATCTGCTGCGACAGGGCGTCGCGCTCGGCGGCGTCCTCGCTCACGCGGCGGCGGGCGCGCAGGTCGGCCAGCTCCGCCTCGGCCTCGGCGGTGGCCTCGCGCACCACGGCGCGGAACTTCTCCGTCTGCGCCCGCAGCTCGTCGTCGGAGAGCCGCTTGAGCCGGTCGAACTCGCGGTTGATCTCGTCGACGATGGGCTGCAGCCGCTTGAGCTCGCGCTGGTGGCGCGTGCCGAACACGGCCTTGACGAGGGACGTCAGCATCTGCCTGTCTTTCCTATCAACGTGAATGGTCCCGATACAGCCGCTCGCGCTCGATGACGGCGCGCACGGCCTCGGGAACCAGGTATCGTATCGTCCGCCCCTCCGCCACGCGGCGGCGCACCGCCGTGGAGGACACGTCCACCCGCGTCACCGGCACGTGCACGCCGGGGTACGGCGAATCGTCCGGCAGCGCCTCGCCCTCGCGGGTGACCACCGCGAGCGTGGCGATGCGGGCGATCTCGTCCGGCTCGCGCCAGCGTGGCAGCTCCGCCAGGTTGTCGGCGCCGGTGAGGAAGAAGATCTCCGCCTCCGGGTGCCGCTCGCGCAGGCCGCGCAGGGTGTCGACGGTGTACGATGGCCCCCGGCGCCGCAGCTCCAGGTCGTCCGCCGCGAAGCGCGGGTCTCCGGCGATGGCCGCCCGCACCATCTCCATCCGCAACTCCGGCGGCGTGCGCACGCGGCCCCCCTTGAGCGGGTGCACGGCGGCGGGGATCCAGAGCAGCCGGTCCAGCCGCAGCAGGTCGCAGGCGTCGGAGGCCGCCGCCAGGTGGCCCAGGTGCGGCGGGTCGAACGTGCCGCCGTACACCCCCAGCCGCACGGTCCGGGCCGTCAGCGCCCTGCCGAATCGGCCGGGGCGGCTGCCAGGTTGCGGGCCTCGGGGCTCTGCGCGAACTCGCGCAGCAGCCGCTCGCGGGCGGCGGCCTCTTCCTCGCGGTACCCCATGCGCCCGTACGACTCCACCAGCCGCAGCAGCGCGGTGGGCGCCCACTGCGTGTCGGGGAAGTTGGTCAGCACGTTGTTGAACGAGATGACGGCGGCGTCGTACAGCCCGCGGCGGAAGTAGAAGAAGCCGTTCTCGTACTCCTTCTCCGCCAGCTTGCCGCGCATCTCCGTCACCCACTGCAGCGCCTGCTGGGCCTGCGGCGTGCCGGGGTAGATGGAGGCGAACGACTCGCAGTAGGTGATGGCCGCGGTGGTGTACTCCTGGTCCAGCTGCGGCCGCGGGGAAAGGCGGTGGTAGGCGTCGCACAGCCCGAAGCGGGCGTCCTGCGCCTCGGGGTCGCGGGGGAACTCCGTGGCCACGCGCAGGTAGTCCGCCGTGGCGCTCACGTAATCGCGCGTTTCCATGTGCGCGCGTGCCAGCGCCATGAGCGCGCCCTTGAGCCGCGGGTCCGCCGACGCGTTGGGGACGAACTGCCCCAGCAGCTCCGCCGCGCGCCCCCAGCGCCCGGCGTTGTAGGCTTCCATTCCCTGCGCGTACGCCGACTCCACGGTCAGCGGCGGAGGGGTGCGGAAGATGGCACAGCCCGGGAGGGCCGCGGCGGTCAGGAGGGCGATCGCGGCCCTGCGAAAAGGTCTGGAATGAGTCATGGGCTGCATGTACCCGCGGACGGCCCGCAGGTTCGTCATCGCGAAGCAGAAACGGATCAAGTGCCCAGGATCGAGCGCCCGGTGCGTTTTCCCTGATCCCTGAACCTTCGGTTGCGTATCCGTAAGACACCGGTCGTGCCGAGGGAGCGCGCGCGACGAACCCGCGGCGGTGCCACTCCAGCGTCCCGGTCGAACGGTCCCCGTGCCCGGTTTCAGGTGCGCAGTGCAGTTCCTGGATCCCTGAACCTGGGCACTTGAACCCTGCCCCCGCCGGCCCACCGTCAGGCCGTCGCGCCCTCGCCGCGGCGGCGCTCCAGCATCCCCAGGTAGGCGGCGACCTGGGCGCTGCCGGGCTGCTGGGCCAGGCAGCGGCGCCACTCCGCCTCCGCCCCGTCCAGGGCCCCGGCGCGGAACAGGGCCAGCCCCAGGTTGGCGCGGGCCTGTACGAAGCCGGGGTTGTGGTCCAGCACGGCCTGCAGCTCGGCGCGGGCCTCGTCCGGGCGGCCCAGCTCGATCAGGGCGCGCCCCAGGCGGGTGCGGATGTCCAGGAACTGGGGCCGCAGGTCCACGGCGCGGCGGTACTGCTCCACCGCCTCGTCCAGGGCGCCGGCCTGCTCGTACGCGTCGCCCAGCTCGCGGTGCAGGTTGGCCAGCCGCGCGGCCGCGGCGCTGGAGAAGCGTCCGCCCTGCACCTTCTCCTCGTCCGCCTCTGCCGCGCGGCGAAAGGAGTCGCGCGCCTCGTCCAGCCGCCCCAGGTCGTTGAGGGTGATGGCGCGGTTCAGGTGCGCCTCCACGTAGCCGGGGTTCAGCTCGGTGGCGCGGGTGAACGCGTCCAGCGCCTCGTCCGGCCGCCCCAGCATGGAGAGGCAGACGCCGGTGAGGTTCTGCACGTCGGCGAACTCCGGCCGGCGCGCGGCGGCGGCCTGCAGGTCGTCCAGCGCGGCCAGGTACTGGTTGCGCGCCAGCGCCTCCTTGCCGCGCGCGATGAGCTGATCGACTGCGGGCTCCTGCGTCATCGTCCTTTCGGGCGGAGAGATGCGCGCGCTCCGGGAGCGCGAAAAACGTGGGAAGATAGGCCTTCTCCCCACAGGCGGCAACCCGGCGGGGGCCGCCCCCGGCCTCGCCGAGGCTCGTCCACCCCCTCCCGCAAACCGCGCGGGAGGGGGTGTACACTTCATCACCTGCCGCGACGCGTAAAAGGCCCGGCAACAACGCCGGGCCTCCTTTCGCACTTTCGCACTTTCGCACTTTCGCACTTTCGCACTTTCGCACTTTCGCACTTTCG
>DATAAG010000778.1:0-4046 GCA_036260235.1 Longimicrobium sp. | reverse complement strand
TGTAGGGCAACGCGCGCAACTCTCCGATAGCCAACCGGTGAACCCGCGTGGGAGAGCCGGATGCGGGAAATCCGCACGTCCGGTTCGAGGAGGGGCGTCCAGGGTGGTCCAGTTAACCCACCCTGGCGCCTACTCTACCTGCTCTGCGTGAGTGCTTTTTCGGGAGCGGTCTCACCGCTTCTTGTTGCGGCGCTCGAAGACCACCTCGCCGTTCACGATCATGTAGCGGATCATCCGCTCGCGCGCCTCGGGAAAGGCCTCCGCGCGGTCGCGGAACAGGTCGTTGGAGACGACGACGGCGTCCAGCTCGCGCGCGAACGCCAGCAGAAAGTAGTCCGCGTCCGTCCCGGCGGGGGCCTGGCGGATCTTGCCTTCCTCGATGCGCCGCTCGTACCCCTCCTTGTCGTCGATCTGGTGGCGCAGCGCCGCGTCCGCCACCACGATCGGCTCGTACCCCTCCGCGATCAGCTTGCGCACCACCACCTTGATGTTCTCCAGCCGGGCCTCGTCGCCCTCGCTGCTGTGGGCCACGTTGCTCCCGTCCACCAGCGCGATGGGCAGCCCACCCTCCTCCTGCGCCTGCTGCTCTTTCTGATCCGCCATTCCGCAGTCTCTATCCCGTCCGTTTTGATGCGCGGCCCCTCTGCCTCCAGACCGCCCGCCATCCGCACACGCGGTGCCATCTTCCCACGCCCCGCCGATCCGCCCGCGCGAGAGATGGCGTGCATGGAAACAGCTGCAGCGTACGCTGGCGCCGATCCTGCAACGGGGGTGCGGTCTGACCCCGGCCGCCGACGCCGGGCTTTCGCAGACACGCCGACGGGCCGGATGGCATTGAGGAAAGAGAAAGAGCGCAAGGACGACGACGACCCCTTGCGCGTAAAGGTGCGCGGCATCGAGGAGCGTTCGGGGGCGCTCAAGGTGGCGGTGGCGTACCACGACTACCAGACGGGCTCCGACTGGAGCTACAACGGCGACGAGTGGTTCCATGCCGCCAGCACCATCAAGGTGCCGGTGCTGCTGGGCGTGTTCCGCGCCATCGAGGACGACCGGCTGTCGCTGCTGGCGCGCGTGCACGTGCGCAACCGGTTCATCAGCGCCGCGGGAGACGGCAGCGCCTACCGCGTGGCCGCCGGCCGCGACGCCAACGCCGAGGTGCAGAAGGCGATCGGCAAGACCATGCGGGTGCAGGAGCTGGCGCACCACATGATCGCCACCAGCAGCAACCTGGCCACCAACCTGCTGATCGAGATCGTGGGCGCCGACGCCATCGCCGCCACGCTCAAGGAGCTGGGGCTGGAGAAGGGCGTCACCTTTCGCCGCGGCGTGGAGGACGACGCGGCGCACGAGGCCGGCATCAACAACCTGTGCACCGCCAACGGAATGCTGGCCGTGCTCCGCACCATCGAGGAGCGCAAGGCGTTCAGCGAAGCGTCATCGCGGCAGATGCTGGACATTCTTCACGAGCAGGAGTTCCGCAGCGGCATTCCCGCCCGTCTGCCGGACGGCGTGCGGGTGGCCCACAAGACGGGGGAGATCAGCACCGTGGCGCACGACGCGGGAATCGTGTACGCGCCCCGGCGCAAGCCGTACGCGGTGGTGGTGCTCACCGAGTGGGACGCGGCGAAGACCACCGGCCGCAGCGACACCATCGCCCGCATCTCGCTGGCCGTGTTCGACCACCTGACCGGGAGCGGGGGCTGATGCCGGACCTGGGCGACCTGATGGTGGTGGACGGCCTGGACCTTCCCGAAAAGGTGCGCAAGGTGCTGCGGCCGGGCGAGCTGGTGCGCGGGCGCGACAGGTTCACGCGGCGCCTGCCGCGGTGGTTCTACCGCGTGCCGTCGTGGGAGGTGGCGCTGGAGGTGAACGTTACGCCGCACTTCAAGCTGTGGGAGTTCCTCGACGTGGACGTGCGCGAGCACGAGGTCCTGCGCGTGGACGGTCCCCGCTACGTGCCGCTGGCGGTCACCCTGCTGGCCGCGGCGCTGGAGGCGTTCCGGGCCGAGGTGAACACCTACGTGCACGTCTCCGCCAACGGGGGCTACCGCTCGCCGTCGCACCGCCTGAGCGGCTACGCCTCCGTGCACTGCTGGGGCGTGGCGGCCAACCTGTACCGCGTGGGCGACGACTGGCTGGACGACGAGAAGAACATCACCCGCTACAGCGAGATCGCCCGTGCGGTGTTCCCCGCCTTTCAGGCGCTGCCCTACGGAAGCGGCGTGGGGCAGACGGACGACCACCTGCACCTGGACGTGGGATACGCGACGGTCACGCCGCACGGAATGGGCGACGAGGCGGAGGACAAGGGCGCCGAGCCCCTGCCGGGGGGAGCGCCGGGGCCAAGCAGAGCAGGAAGGGCGGGGCGTGATGCCTGATCTGACCAAGAAGGGCGGCGGCAGGGAGGCGGCGCCGGCGGGCGGGCGGCTGGAGCTGGCCGCCATGGGAATGGAGGCGGAGTTCTCCGTCACCCTGGACGGGCAGCCGGTTCGCCCGGAAGAGGTGTTCGGCTCGCCGCGCGCGTTCGTGCGCGGCAACCTGATGCACCGGGTGGGCACCAGCTACCACCTGCCCACGGGCGGCGCCGTGTACTTCGACACCGGCGTCATCGAGGTGGCCACGCCGGTCATCGAGATCGACCGCGGGGCCGCGGCCCGCGCCGGCCGATCGCTCTGGGAGAGCATCCTGTACATCCGCGAGCAGCTGGACGACTGGGAGGCGCGCACCGGCCGCGACATCCGCCTCACCGGCTTCAGCACGCACTACAACGTCAGCTTCGAGCTGCCGCGCGCGGAGCAGGGGAAGAGCCGCACCGTGCGCAAGCTGGCGCTGCTCCTTTCCTACATCCTTCCCGCGCCGGTGATGCTGCTGGCCACCAACCGCCGCTCCACCGGCGTGGGCGTGCGGCCGCGCGGCGACCGCATCGAGATCACGGCGGACTTCACCCCCAGCGCCTCGCTGATGATCGCCACGGGAACGCTCATCGTGGGGATCGTACGCGAAGTGATGACCTGGCCCAGCTTCGAGCTGGAGATGCTGGAGCGGATGGGGATCCCCGTGATCGCCGGCTACCGGCCGATGAAGCACACCTCGCGCAAGGGGTGGCTGGCCAAGGACGTGTGCTATCCCCGCAGCCCCTTCGCGGCCGACGTGGACGAGACCACGTGGCGCACCACGGACGGGCGCGAGCTCAGCCTGCGCAGCATTGCGGGGCTCATCGTCAAGCACTTCTGGCACCCCATCCGGCGCATCAGCGACCCCTTCACCTTCCGGCTGATCGGCTCGGTGATGCGGGGGCGGGCGCCCAGCCTGCTGGACCTGGACGACCGCCCGCCGGAGTACGAGGACGTGGGGCGGCTGTGCACCTGGGACAACCTGTTCCCGGAGAGCGAGCTGAGCCGGTCGCGCTACGAGCGGGTGCTCATCCGCGCCATCAGCGGACAGAAGCTGTGGATGCACGGGCGGCGCTACACCCCCACGGGGATGAAGGGCTGGTCCGCCGTCGTCTTTCGCGCGGACGACGACGGCTCGCGCCACGTCTTCGGCATCGACTACCTGCTGGGCCACCTGCGGGACTGGGAGCGGCCGCGGTCGCGGGGCGGGTGATGGAGTGATGGAGTGATGGAGTGATGGAGTGATGGAGTGATGGAGTGATGGAGTGATGGAGTGATGGAGTGATGGAGCGAGCGCGGAAGTGGCGGGACGCTGCTTCCGCGCTTCGGCCATGGCATCCTGCCGTGCGCGAGGGGCCCCTCCCCCGGCCCCCTCCCCGCTCGTTCCTCGCGGAGAGGGGGAGAACTGCGCTGGCGATGGACAGCCTGCGCCGGCAGCAACCCGCCCCCCGTCCCGGCCCTTCCCCCACAAACTGCGTGGGGGAAAGGGAGTGGTTCCATCGTGGCCCCTGACCGGTGTCATTCTGAGTCCTTGACTGCTGCGCCGACCCTGTGGGACGAAAGACGTCTCGCACGAATCGCTCGTCATCCATCAACCTCCCCCAGGGGTTTTTGGGGGAGGTGGGCGAGTCATGCGAGCCCGGAGGGGGCGCG
>DATAAG010000777.1:0-21480 GCA_036260235.1 Longimicrobium sp. | reverse complement strand
TCGTGCTACATCAGCGGGACCAACTATCCCATCTACCCCAACCAGATGCCGCAGTCCGCCGTGCAGCTGCAGGTGGACCGCTCCGGCCGCGTGGCCGTCTTCTCCGGCGCGTCGGACATCGGGCAGGGCTCCACCTCGCTGGTCGCCTACATCGTCTGCGAGGAGCTGGGGGTGCCGCTGGACTACGTGCGCGTGCTTCCCAGCGACACCGACTTCACCCCGGTGGACCTGGGCGCCTACTCGTCGCGCGTCACCTTCATGCTGGGCAACGCCTGCGTGGACGCCGCGCGCAAGCTCAAGGCGCTGGTGCAGGACGCGGTCGGCGCGGAGTGGGGGATCCCGCCGCAGCGCGTGCTCCTGGCCGGCGGCCGGGCAATGGACGGGCAGGACACCGGGCGCAACATCTCCATCGTGCAGGCGTTCAACCTGGCGGAGGCGAAGCACGGCACGCTGGGCTCCGTGGGCAGCTACAACACGCCGCGCGACGTGCACGGCGAGTACCGGGGCGGCACCATCGGCGCCAGCCCCGCCTACTCGTTCACGGCGCACGTGGCGGAGGTGGAGGTGGACCCCGAGACGGGGTTCGTGGAGGTGAAGACGATCTGGGTGGCGCACGACTGCGGGCGCGCGCTCAACCCCGTGATCGTGGAGGGGCAGATGGAGGGCTCGGCGTACATGGGCTTCGCCGAGGCGCTGATGGAGCAGCACGTCTTCAAGGACGCGGACCACGGCCGCGCCGGGCTGCACAACGCGCCGTCGCTCCTCGACTACCGGATTCCCACGTCGCTGGACACGCCGGAGTTGCGGTCGCTGATCGTGGAGAGCATCGATCCCGAGGGCCCGTACGGCGCCAAGGAGGCCGGCGAGGGCCCGCTGCACCCCTCCATCCCGGCTATCGCCAACGCCATCTACGACGCCGTGGGCGTGCGGATGGACGCACTCCCCTTCTCGCCGCCGCGCGTCTGGCGCGCCATCCAGGAGAAGGCCGCCGCCCAGGCGGAGCCCGAGCGCATCGCCGCCGACTGACGCGGCGATGCGCGGCAGCCGCCGGGGCGCGCCGCATCCACCGTCCCCGATACGCCACGGGCGAGCGCCAAGTCTCGCCCGTGTCGGGTTTTACGCCATTGCGCCCTCCGTCCTCATTGGTAGATTTCGATCGTCGGCCGGCGATCGTCCGCATCACGAAACTTCCATCGATCCTCGCCGAGCGTGAAAGGAGCCGCATGAACATCGCACCCCTGGGCCGCGAGGCGACGCTTGAGGATCTGTGGGAGGTGGAAGGGCGCGCGGAACTCATCGACGGGGAGATTGTCCCCGTGACGCCGAGTGGACAACTGCCGGTTCGGGCGGCTGCGCGCATCTGGCGCAGTCTGGACGACCACGAGCCTCTGCACGGCGGAGGGCTCGCTGTGAGCGAGGGAGCCAACTTCGTGCTGCGCACACCCGGCCTTCAGGCGCTGAGCCCTGATGCAGCCTGGTGGCCGGGTGATTCTGTCGTGCCAGGGCCGATTCACGGTCCGCCGCGTTTCGCGGCCGAGGTTCGAAGCCTGAGCGACTACGGGCCGGCCGCCGAGCGCGCCATGGCGCTCAAGCGGGCGCGCTACTTCGCGGGTGGCACTCTGGTGGTGTGGGACGTGGACGTGATCCGCGAGGGGGTCATTCGCGCCTACCACGCTGACGATCCGGAGAACCCCATCGTGTTCCGCCGCGGTGAGATCGCGGACGCGGAGCCGGCGGTGCCGGGGTGGCGGTTTCCCGTGGACGAGCTTTTTGCATAGTCTGCCGCACATCCGACGATCGCGGCACGGAAGCGGCGGGTGAGCGTCGCCAGCGTCAACGCGGCACCTCCAGCGGTGCCACGCTGGACCGCATCCGCCGTCCCCAATGCGCCACAGGCGCGCCCCAAGTCTCGCCGGTGTCGGGTTTTACGCCGTTGTGTCCTGCGTCCTCACTGGTAGATTTCGATCGTCGGCCGGCGATCGTCCGCATCACGAAACTTCCATCGATCCTCCGCCGAGCGTGAAAGGAGTCGCATGAACATCGCACCCCTGGGCCGCGAGGCGACGCTTGAGGATCTCTGGGAGTTCGACGGACCGGCCGAGCTCATCAACGGCGAGATCGTCCCGATGACCGGGACGAACGTAGGTTCGGCCGACGCCGCGTTCTACATCCGGACGAGCTTGCACAATCACGCGAAGGTACATGGCGGTGGTCGTGCGATCAGTGAAAGCACCACGTTCGTTCTTCAGACGCCGCGCACGCAGGCGCTGGTTCCCGATGTGGCGTGGTTCGTTGGTGACGTAGGGAAAGATGAGCCTGTCTACGGCGCACCCGCACTGGCCGTAGAAATTCGCAGCACCGGCGACTATGGCCGCACTGCCGAGCGGGAGATGGCGCTGAAGCGCAATCTCTACTTCGCGGCTGCCACACTGGTGGTCTGGGACGTGGACGTGCTGCGCGAAGGCTGGATTCGCGTCTACCATGCCGACGATCCGGAGAACCCCGTCGTCTTCCGCCGCGGCGAGATCGCGGACGCGGAGCCGGCGGTGCCGGGGTGGCGGTTTCCTGTGGACGAGCTGTTCGCGTAGTCCGCCGCACATCGAAGGTCGGCCCGAAGGCGGCGGGTGAGGATCGCCAGCGCCAACGGGACCGCATCTGCCGTCCCCAATGCGCCATGGAGCGCGCTAAGTCTCGCCTGTGTCTGGTTTTACGCCGTTGCGCCCTGCGTCCTCACGGGTAGCTTTCGATGGTCGGCCGGCGATCGTCCGCATCACGAAACTTCCATCGATCCTCGCCGAGCGTGAAAGGAGCCGCATGAACATCGCACCCCTGGGCCGCGAGGCGACGCTTGAGGATCTCTACGCAGTGGAGGGCAACGCGGAGCTGGTGGACGGGAGGATCGTGCTGATGCCCCCGACCAGCGATGACCACAACACGGCGGTCGGCAACATTTTCTTCCGGCTGAAGCTCTACCAGCGAGAGCATGGCGGAGGGCGCCCGTACACGGATGGTGTCGGCTTCATCCTCAACCCGCGCCGATCGTGCTCGCCGGACGTTGCGTGGCACACGGGGCCGCGCTCACACGACAAGCGGATCCAGGGTGCTCCCGCCTTTGCGGTCGAAGTGCGGAGTGAGGAGGACTATGGGCCCGCCGCCGACCGCAGGCTTGAAGCGAAGCGTGCCGACTACTTCGCCGCGGGTACTCAAGTCGTGTGGGACGTGGACGTGATGCGCGAAGGCTGGATTCGCGTTTACCACGCCGCTGATCCGGAGAACCCCAGCCTCTTCCGCCGCGGGGAGATCGCGGACGCGGAGCCGGCGGTGCCCGGCTGGCGCTTTCCCGTGGATGAGTTGTTCGACTGACGCTCGGCCGCCGCAGCCGGCACGAGTGACGTAGCACCGTGCCGGCTCGTCGCTCAGGCGGGCCCCCTGCCCCGACATCGAATCCCCCCAGCGTTCCCGCCCCCGCGCGGGCGATCGTTTCCCGTGGCGCCACCTCGTTCCCCGAACCGGCTGAACCGGTATCCGCTCCCGCTGGCGGCGCTGTTCTACGCGGCCGCGCTGGGCACGGTGCTGCTGCCGTCCCTGGCCGTCGCGCCCCCCGGCGAGCGGCTGATCTGGGGCGTCCACGCCTTCACCGTGCTGCTGTACGGGCTGCTGACGCTCCTGCTGCTGCACCAGCGCGCGGACGACCCCCGCGCCCTGCTCTTCATGTTCCTGGGGCTGATGGTGAGCCTCACGCTGCTGTTCAGCGCGGCGGACGTGAGGGTGGGGGCGGGGTGGCGATCGGACCTGATGCTGCTGGCGTACTGCGGCGTGTACCTGGTGACGCCCGCGCTGGCGGTGCACATGGCGGCCTCCATCCCCCGCCCGCATCCGCTCACCCGCCGCAACCCGTGGCTGGTCCCGGCGCTCTACGGCGCCTGCGCCGCGGTGGCCGTGCTCATGTTCCTGCTGCTGCTGAACACGGAGTACCGCTTTCTTCCCTGGCGCGCGGGGCTGCAGGGCGTGCAGCGCGTGCTCACCCGCATCAACTGGTGGAGCCTGCTCCTTTCGTCGTGGGGCGGGCTGGTGCTGCTGAGCGACGCCGCACGCCGCGCCGCCTCGCCGCTGGAGCGGCGGCAGGCGCTCGTCGTCTTCGCAGGACTGCTGCCGTACGCGCTCAACACGCTGGTCTCCGTCGTCTTTCCACGGGTGAACGCCACGCCGGCGGGGCAGGTGGCGGAGGCGGCGGTCATCGCCCTGGTCCCCGCCAGCTTCGCCATCGCCATCCTGGGCCACCGGCTGTTCCAGGTGGGGACCATCGTCCGGCGCGGCCTCATCTTCGGCGTCACGGGGGGCGGGCTGGCGGCCGCGGGGTACCTGCTTGCCTCCGCGCTGGAGGAGATGGCCCGCGCCCTCCTGGGCGTGTCGCTGGCCACCTGGGGCGCGGCGGCGCTCTTCCTGGTGGGCGGCGCGCTCTTCCAGCCGCTGGCGCGGGTGGTGGCGGCGCAGGTGGACCGCCGCTTCTTTCCCGAGCGGGGGGCGCTGGACGCGCTGCTGCGCACGGTGATCCCCGAGCTGGCGGGGTACACGGAGGTGCACGCCGCCGCCGCGCACCTCACCCGCCGGGTGCGCGACGCGCTGGAGGTGCAGACGGCGGTGCTGCTGATGGCCGACGCGCACGGCGAGTGGTTCCGCCCGCTGGGATGGGCCGGGCGCTTCGCGGAGGGCGACCCGCGCCACCTGGCCGTCCCCGCGCGCGAGGTGGCGCCGTGGAACGAGCGGCTGGCCGCCGCGCTCCCCGACGGGCACGAGGCCGGCCCCGCCGGCGCGCCCCCCGGGCTGGCGCAGCTGCGGGCCGCGTACGCCGTCCCCATCCGCCTGCTGGACCGGCTGATCGGCCTGCTGGTGCTGGGGCCCTCGCTGCACGGGCGGGAGCTGGAGCGCGAGGCGCTGGAGATGCTGGACGGCATCGCCCTGCAGGCCTCCGCCATGCTGGAGAACGCGCGGCTCTTCGCCCTGGCGACGCGCGACCCGCTCACCGGGCTGCTGCGGCGGCAGGCGGCCATGGACCGGCTGGCGGAAGAGGTGGAGCGGTGCCGGCGCACCTTTCACCCCTTCGCCGTGGCGATGGCGGACCTGGACCACTTCAAGGAGGTCAACGACACCTGGGGCCACGCCGCGGGCGACGCCGCGCTGCGCGAGGTGGCGGCCGTCTTCGCCGCCACGTCGCGCCGGACGGACCTGGTGGCGCGCTACGGCGGCGAGGAGTTCCTCTTCCTCCTTCCCGACACCCCGCCGGAGGGCGCTCGGGTGCACGCCGAGGGGCTGCGCGCGCGGGTGGAGCGCACCCCCGTGCGCCTGGGCGAGGGCGCCGGGCAGACGGTGCGGATGACGCTGAGCATCGGCGTGTGCGCGGTGGGGTCTCCCGGGCAGCTGGCGGACCCGGACGAGCTGGTGCGCCGCGCGGACGAGGCGCTGTACCGCGCCAAGCGCGGCGGCCGCAACCGCACCGAAGAGGCGGCGCCCGCGCGTCCGGACCCGGCGGCCTCGGGGGCTGCGTCGGAGTGACGCGGCGCCGCTTGCGGCGGCGCTCCGGATGAGGCACTTTCGCAGCGTACCCGTTCCACCGCCTGCCACAGCATGCGCCTTCCGCTCTTTCCCATCCCCGCGGTGCTCTTTCCCGGCGCGCCGATGCCGCTGCACATCTTCGAGCCGCGGTACCGGCAGATGGTGGCGCACTGCGTGGAGGGGAACGAGCAGTTCGGCCTGGTCTACCACGACCCCGACCGGCACGGGCCGTTCAGCACCGAGAACGGCGGGGTGGGGTGCGTGGCGCGCATCCTCAAGTACCAGCCCCTGCCGGACGGCCGCTCCCTCATCCTGTGCCGCGGGCTGGAGCGCTTCCGCATCGAGGACGGCATCGAGAGCGGCGCCGCCTACTGGGAGGCGCTGGCGGTGCCGTACGAGGACGAGAAGGAGGACCGCCGGGGGCTGGTTCCCCGCCGGCGCCGCTCCATCGACCTCTTCTACCGGGTGCTGGAAGAGGTGGTGCGCTACAAGCAGCCGTTCCCCGAGATCGATCCGTACGAGGAGACGGGGTTCCAGATCGCGCAGGCCATCCGCATCGACCCCGGGTGGCAGCAGGAGCTGCTGGAGACCCGCCGCGAGCGCGACCGACTGAGCCTGCTGGACGATCTCCTCCGCGCCGTGCTGGAGTCCGGCGGCATGGGCGGGCCTCCGGACCCCCCGTTCGGAACCTGAGACGCCGCGCGTGGTACCGGGAAGGCGCAACTCCGCATCCCGTCCCATCTTCCGTTCTACCCCCGCCCCCGCGATGAGACGTATCCGCCGCACCCTGCCGCTGCTGCTGGTGCCCCTGGGCGCCTGCTCGGACCTGCTGAACGTCGCCGAGCGCATCCCCACCTCGGTGCAGATCGCCGACTCGGTGCTCACGGTGACGCGCGGCGCGCGCACGCAGATCGCCGTGACGGTGCTGGACCAGCACGGCCGTCCCTTCGACCGGCTTCCCGGCTGGGCCGCGCCCGAGTGGACCACGGGGAGCCCCCACACCGTGGCCGTGGAGGGGCGGGAGCTGGTGGCCGCCGCCACGGGCGAGACCTGGGCGGAGGTGAACGTGGCGGGGCTCACGGCGCGGGCCGTGGTGCGGGTGAACCCCGCCCAGCTGCGGATGACCGTCCACGCGGTGGAGGTGTCGCAGTCCATCCAGCCGGTGGGGGGCACCTGGACGCCGATCCTGGTGCAGGGGCGCGAGGCGATCGCCCGGGTGTACCTGACGGGCGACCAGCGCAACTTCTTCGAGCCCGAGGTGCGGGTGAAGGTGTACCACGGCGCCGCGCTGGTGCGCACCCTGCCGGTCCGCGCGCAGGCGGTGCCCACGACCTTCAACCCCATCGCCTGGGCCGAGTCGTGGAACGTGCGCATTCCCGGCGAGCTGATCGTCCCGGGGATGGCGCTGCTGGTGGAGGCGGACCCGCAGGGGGTCGTGCCGCTCGCCGCGGGAAGCCAGGCGACCCACCCCGCCTCCGGCATCCCCATGCCGATGGACGTGCGCGCGGTCCCTCCCTTCTACCTGCGCCTGGTGCCCGTGCGGCAGGCGTCCGGGACCACGGGAACGATCGGCAGCCACGCCGCCTTCCTGGACCCGCTGCTGCGCATGTTTCCCGTGCACGAGTACGACGTGGACCAGCGCGCCGTGTACACCACCTCCGCCAGCACCGCCGACGGCGCGGGGTGGAGCACCATCCTGCGCGAGATCGCGGCGCTGCGGCTGGCGGACGGCAGCGACCGCTACTACTACGGCGTGGTGAACCGCACCAGCGGGGGCATCTCGGGAATCGGCTACCTGGGCTACCCGGCGGCGCTGGGATGGGACCAGCAGCCGCAGGGGGCGCAGACGCTGGCCCACGAGCTGGGCCACAACTTCGGACGCTTCCACGCGCCGTGCGGCCAGCCGGCGGGGGTGGACCCCTCGTTCCCCACGGTGAACGCCGTGCTGGACTGGCCCGGGCTGGACGTGCGGGCGGGGGCGGTGCGCGAGCCGCTCATCTACCGAGACCTGATGTCGTACTGCGACCCGGAGTGGATCACCTGGTACACGTACCGGGGGATCATGCAGTACCGCGACACCTACGACTGGGGGATGGTGCCGCAGTCCCGCGCGGCGGAGCCGGTGCTGCTGGTGTGGGGCACCATCCGCGGCAACGGCGAGGTGGAACTGGAGCCCGCCTTCCAGATCCGGGCGGCGCCGCGCCTGCCCGACGCGCCGGGCGCGTTCCGCATCGAGGCGCAGGACGCGGCGGGCGCCACGCTGTACGCCTTTTCCTTCGACGCGCCGCGGGTGGAGGACGGCCCGGAGGGCGAGCGGCACTTCGCCTTCACCGTGCCGCAGCGCGCGCTGCAGATGGACCGGCTGGCGCAGGTGCGGCTGTTCGCGGGCGGAAAGCAGGCGCGGCTGCGGACCAGCGTGGCGCCCTCCGGCGGATTCCAGCCCGTGCCGCCGCGCTTCTCCGTCTCGCGCGCGGGCAACGACGGGGTGGCGCTCTCGTGGTCGGAGGCGGAGCACCCGGTGGTGATGGTGCGCGACCCGCGCACCAACCAGGTGCTCAGCTTTGCCCGCGGCGGCGCCACGCAGGTGCGCACGGACGCGGCCGAGCTGGAGCTGCTCTTCTCCGACGGCGTGCGCACCACGCCCCGGCGGGTGCAGATCCGCTGACCGGATCGTCGGCCGCCGGCGGGCCGCGCGAGGCCGGGCCCGGCGATCGAGGGTGGAGCGTGGATCGGGTCAGGGGACCGTGCACGGCCCGCCTCCAGGAGCGAATGACGCCCGTGCGAATCTGAACCGGGAATCGCCGCCCCCGCGCCGGAGCGACTGAAGTCGCCGCTGGAAATTCGCAACGTCCGCCTGCGCGGACTGCGCGCGGGGCTGCTCCGGTGCGCGATGGCGGCGGTCCGGTGGTGTCCGCGAAGGCGGACAGTGTGTCGTCGTCGCGGCGACTTCAGTCGCTGAACGGCTGGCCGCGAGGGATTTCTCAGCAGGTACACCCCCGAGTGGATGAGCATCGGATGAGACACGTTCTTTCCGCGCTGGCCGTGGCGGTGGCGCTGGCGGCTTCGCCGGCGGCGGCGCAGCGGGGGATCGCGGTGGAGGTGCGCGGCGGTGCGGGCGTGGGCAACTACGCCGAGGCCGGCGCGGAGTTCGACTTCGCGCCGCAGCCCTCCGTTGGCGTGGCGGTGTCGTACGCGCTGCGGCCGGCGGTGCAGGTGTACGCCGGGTACAGCCGCACCGAGTTCGGCTGCGACGGCGGCTTCTGCGCCGGGCGGGGGATGACCTTCACCAGCTCCGGCGTGGACGCGGGCGTGCGCCTGAGCCTGTCCGTTCCCGCGTCGCCCTGGCTGCGGCTGGGGGTGGTGAGCCACACGCTGGACTTCGCCTCCGAGAGCGGCGAGCCGCGCTCGGGCGAGTCCTCCAGCGGCGTGGGGTTCGAGGCGGGAGGCGGGGTGGAGGTGCGGCTGGGCAGCCGGCTCTCCGTCACCCCCGGCGTGCGCTACGTCCGCTACGGCGAGGAGACCGTCGCCATGCTGGTGGGCGACGTGGGGATGAGGATCCGCTTCTGATGGACGCCCTGACCCGCCGCGCGTTCCTGTCCCGCTCCGCCGCCGGCGCCGCGGCGCTGCTGCTGCCGTTCCCGATGCACGCCTCCACCCCTTCACCCCTCCACCCGTTCACCTCGGACGACCGGGCGCGGCTGGCGTCCTGGCTGCGCACGCTGCGGGCGGAGGGGCTGGCCCACCCCGCGCTCCTGCTGGGCTTCGCGGTGGCGCGGGCGGGGGAGCTGGCGCTGGGGGCGCCGTACGCGGCGTACACGCTGGAGCAGTACCTGGCGGACGGCGGATCGCCGGAGGCGGAGCCGCTGACGCTGCACCTGTCGAAGTTCGACTGCGTGTCGCTGGTGGAGTCGGCGATCGCGGTGGCGCGCACGGCGTCGGCCCCGGATGGCGGATGGGACCGCTTCGCGGCGGAGATGGAGCGGATGCGGTACCGCGGCGGCGTGCGCGCCGGGTACGCCAGCCGGCTGCACTACTTCAGCGAGTGGATCCGCGACGGGGAGCGGCGCGGCCTGCTGACGGACCTGGGCCCCCTGCTGGGCGCGGAGCGGGACGAGCGCCCGCTGCGCTTCATGTCCGAGCACCGCGACGCCTACCCCGCGCTGCGCGACGAGGCGACCTTCGCCGCCATCGTGGAGCGGGAGCGGGCGCTCGACTGCTGCCCCCGCAACCTCGTCCCGAAGGCGCGCGTCGCCGAGATCACGCCGCGGCTGGAGACGGGGGACGTCCTCGCCTTCGGGACGGGGATCGCGGGGCTGGACGTGACCCACACCGGCCTGGCGTACCGCGACCGCGCCGGGGTGATGCGGGTGCTGCACGCGCCCCTTTCCGGGGGCGTGGTGCAGGTGAGCCCGGGCACCGTGGCGGAGTACGTGGACGCGCTCCGCGGCTGCACCGGCATCCTGATCGCACGTCCCCACCGCGCCTGACGACGAACGGCACTCACGCAGGGAAACAGAGAGAGGCAGAGCAGCAGAGGAACCCCGGTCGGTTCTTCGCTGCTCTGCCTCTCTGCTGCTCTGCGTGAGTGCTTTCTACAACGCGTCGGCAAAGGGATTTTCACGGACGAATATACCGAAATCCGGAAACACAAGTCCTTGCGCCCCACCCCGGCGAATGCTATTGAAACAGCAGGGCAAAATCCACATCGCAAACGCGCTGCACCGACCCGATCTTTTTCCATCCGGCGGTTCCGAGGCCACACCCCGGCAATCCTGATTGAGCGCCGGGGCCGGCGCGTGCACTTCACCCTCTCGCGGAGGACCCCCTGATGCGCCCAACCCGTCTGCGCCGGTGGCTCGGCGCGACCCTTCTCCTGCTGTGCGGGGCGCTGCCGTCGCGCGCCGCGGCGCAGGAGCCGTACACCATCACCGGCACCGTGCTGGACGCCGACACGCGCGCCCCGCTGGCCAACGCCACGGTGCAGCTGCGCACCGGCGCCGAGGGGACGGCCCAGCGCACGGTGACGGACGAGGCGGGCCGCTACACCCTGCGCGCCCGCGTGGCCGCCGGCACCTACACCCTGCAGTTCAGCCAGCTGGGCCGCGGCACCGCCACCCGGCAGGTGACGCTGGGCGCGGCGCGCGAGGTGACGGTGGAGCCGGTGCCGCTGGCGGCCGCGGCGCTGCAGCTGGAGGAGCTGGTGGTCACCGGCCAGGGCGTGCCCACCGAGCGGCGCGAGGTGGGGAACACCGTGGCCACCGTCCGCGGCGAAGAGGTGAACCAGGCGCCGGCCACCCCGTCGGTGGACCGGGCGCTGCAGGGCCGCATCGCGGGCGCGGTGATCTCGCAGAACTCCGGCAACCCGGGCGCGGGAAGCACCATCCGCCTGCGCGGCACCAGCTCCATCCTGGGCGGGGCGGACCCGCTGATCGTGGTGGACGGCATCATCATCGAGAACAACACCGACCCGCTCATCTCGCTGGGCTCCAACAACACCCGCCAGGGCTCCGCCGTCAGCAGCCGCCTGACCGACATCGCCCCGGGCGACATCGAGCGGGTGGAGGTGCTCAAGGGCGCCGCGGCGGCCGCGCTGTATGGCTCGCGCGCCAACAACGGGGTCATCCAGATCTTCACCCGCCGGGGATCGCAGGGCGAGCCGCGCGTCAACTTCACCACCGAGTACTCGTCGTCGGAGACGCCGCGCTACTTCGCCATCAACGAGGCGCCGCGCGCCGGGCTGGGCGACGTCTCGTTCCTGCGCAAGCCGGACGGCACCGCGTACGTCCTGGGCGACCCCATCACCCGGTTCAACGTGCAGCCGCAGATCTTCCGCACCGCGCCGGGGGTGAACAGCCACCTCTCCATCTCCGGCGGCACCGGCGGCACCAGCTACTACCTGTCGGGCGGGTGGACGGACCAGGAGGGGATCATCCGCAGCACGGGGCACGAGAAGCGCACCATCCGCGGCAAGGTGACGCAGCAGGTGTCCAACGCCGTCGAGGTGGCGGTGAACGCCAGCTACATCCAGAGCAGGACGCAGTACCAGCCGGAGGGCGAGCAGACGGCCGGGGCGCTGACCATCGCGCTCTTCACCCCCACTGGCTTCAACTACGCCTTCGACCCCGCGCTGGGGCGCTACCCGTACACCCCGGTGATCACCGCCAACCCGCTGCAGGTGCTGCGCGAGGTGCAGGCGGAGGCCAACGTGGACCGGCTGCTGGGGAGCGTGCAGACCACGCTGACGCCCACGGACAACCTGACGGTGACGGCGCTCTTCGGCCTGGACGACAGCCGCGAGGCCAACCTGTTCCTGCAGCCGCCGTACTCCACCGGCCCGGCGTTCACCGGCTCCATCAGCAACCCGGTGCGCTCCATCCGCAAGAGCAACGCGGACGTCACGGCCAACCTGGAGACGCCGTTCGGCGACGCCTTCCGCCTCACCACGACGGCGGGCTACCGCTACACCAGCGACCGCATCAACACCATCCGCGCCGGCGCGGAGAACCTGCCCCCGGGGCAGGAGGTGGTGGGCGGCGCCACGCAGTTCGCCTCGCAGGGGATCACCGAGCTGCGGACGGTCGGCGGGTTCCTGCAGGAGCGGCTGGCCATCGCCGACCGGCTGTTCCTGACCGGCGCGCTGAACCTGGAGGCCTCGTCCGCCTTCGGCCCGGACGAGCGCTGGCAGCTGTTCCCCCGCCTGGGCACCTCGTGGGTGGTGGACGAGATGCCGTTCTGGGACAACAGCGGCGTGTCCAGCGTGCTGAGCGCGCTGCGCCTCCGCGCCTCGTACGGCCAGACGGGCGGGCAGCCGCCGGCGGCGTACGGCATCTTCAACAACTTCACCGACGTGATCTTCGGCGGGCGGCCGGGTCAGGCGGGGAGCACCGTCCTGGGGAACCCGAACCTGAAGCCGGAGCGGCAGCGGGAGTGGGAGGGCGGCTTCGACGTGGGCCTGTTCGGCGACCGCGCCATGCTGGAGTTCACCTACTACGACCAGCTCACGAAGGACGTGGTGCTGCTGCGCCCGCTGCAGAGCAGCTCCGGCTTCGACGTGCAGTACCAGAACATCGGCGAGATCAGCAACCGGGGGATCGAGATCACGGCGGGGGCGGAACTGCTGCGGCGCGGCGGGTTCAGCTGGAACACGCGGATGACCTACGCGCGCAACCGCAACCGGGTGGAGAAGATGCGCACGGCGGGCGACACCATCTTCTCCGAGTACCTGAACATCGTGGCCGAGGGGCTGCCGGTGGGCGTGTTCTACGGCAACTACTACCCGCGCGACGCCCAGGGGAACATCATCCTCTTCCCCAAGACCCCGCAGGGCGCCTTCATCTTCGACCCGACGATCTGCCCGAACGATCCCGCGCGCGCCTGCTACCCGGGCCGGGCCCGCGAGGGGAGCACCATCCTGCGCAAGGTGCTGGGCGACCCGAACCCCGACTTCACCGCCTCGCTCAGCAGCACGCTGAGCTACAACGACAACCTGCAGTTCAGCTTCCTGCTGGACGGCCGGTTCGGCAACGAGGTGGCCAACTTCACCCGCCGCATCCAGGACTACTTCGGGCTGAGCGAGGCCACGGAGGAGGAGATCGCGGGAACGGTGCCGGCCGGCTACTACACGCTGAACGCCGAGCGCCACCTGCTGTACGAGGCGTTCGTGGAGGACGGCTCGTTCATCAAGCTGCGCGAGGTGGCGCTGGGCTACACCTTCACCCAGCCGTGGGTGCGCGGGCGCCTGGGCGCGGAGAGCCTGACGCTGCGGGTGGCGGGGCGCAACCTGCACGCCTGGACCGACTACTCGGGGATCGATCCGGAAGTCAACCTGTTCGGCGGCAGCACGGTCGCCCGCGGGGTAGACTTCGTGACCACGCCCATTCCGCGCAGCCTGACGGTCGGGCTGACGGTGAACTTCTGAGGAGCCTGACGACGATGCGGAACCTCATTTCGCGCCGGGCGGGACGGGTGGCGCTGCTGGCGGCCCTGGCGGGCGCCGGCGGGTGCGACCTGGACCTGACCAACCCCAACTCGCCGCCGGAAGATCTGGTGCTCACCACGCCCGACGGCATCATCGCCCTGGCGGTGGGAATGCAGGGGCAGTTCGCCGGCACCACGGTGGGCACGGGGATGGTCCTGAACGCCGTCCGCGCCCCCGGGCTGGTGACGGACGAGCTCTCCACCACCACCCGCGCGCTGGCGGCGGACCGCTCGCTGGTGACGGGGGTGGGCGTGGACGCCAGCTTCGGCGTGGTGACCTCGCCCTACACCACGGCCTTCCGGGTGGTGCGCAGCGCCGAGGAGCTGCTGGAGAACGCGCCCAACGTGGGGCTCACCCGCGGCATGCTGGCGGGAATCAGCGCCACGGCGCGCACCTTCAAGGCGATGTCGCTGGGGATCGCCATCCAGCACTACGAGCAGATCCCGGTCACCGCCACGCAGGACGAGAACCCCCTGTTCCCGCGGGCCGTGGTGCTGGACAGCGTGCTGTCGCTGCTGGAGCAGGCGCGGGCGGACCTGGGCTCGGTGCCGGCGGCGGAGCTGGCGGACTTCAACGCCCGCGTGGCCATCGGCTACAACCTGGGCGACGTGATCAACGCCATGCTGGCGCGCTACTACCTGATCGACGGGCAGTACCAGGCGGCCATCGACGCGGCGGCGCGGGTGCCGCTGACGCGGCTGAACGTGTTCTCGTACCCGGACCCGCTGCGCAACCCGGTGTGGGGGTACTCGCAGTTCTCGCTGGACTACGTCCGCGGCACGCAGGAGTTCGTGGCCGAGGCCGACACCAGCGACGACCGGCCGGCGTTCTGGCTGCGGCTGGACCAGGCCACGGTGAACGGGTCGCCGGCGGTGCCGCTGCGCAACCTGCGGCAGTACGCGGACCGCAACGCGCCCTTCCCCATCTACCTGCCGGACGAGATGCGCCTGATCCAGGCGGAGGCGCACACGCGGCTGGGGAACCTGGGGCCGGCGGCCACGCTGGTGAACGCGGTGCGCACGCAGTGCACGCCCAGCGCCAGCAGCGGCAACTTCACCGAGCCGGTGGCGTGCATGCCGGCGCTGCCGGCGGACCGGCTGGACACGGCGGCGGAGCTGCTGGCGGAGATCGCCTACCAGCGCCGCTACGAGCTGTACCTGCAGGGGGTGCGGTGGGAGGACATCCGCCGCTTCGGCACCGCGGTGGCGGGCGAGACGCCCAGCGTGACCTGGTTCCCGCTGCCGCAGAGCGAGTGCATCCTGAACCCCGCCGCCCCCTGCTGACGGTCTGACCAGCGGCCACGGCGGATGAACGAGCGAGGGGCGCGCCCGGCCGGGTGCGCCCCTTCTTCTCGCAGAAACACGACATCCTTACGGGAACACGATTTGTTTTCCTGATACCAGATCCGAAAAAGAAAGGACCTCACGCAGAGTCAGCAGAGTCAGCAGAGTTGTCCCGTGCACAGGCCAAACTCCGCTCACTCTGCGGACTCTGCGTGAAGCATTCTTTTTCAGGATTCGGTATGAGGGAGGCGCCGCGCGTACCCTTCAGTCTACACAGCGCTTTGGCGCCGACCGAAGGATCTCGCCGGCAGAACCGAGGGTCCGGCTTTCCACTGTGGAGCCTGCATCCGGGCGACCGGGAGAAGATCCTTCGGTCGCGGGCAAGTGATCGTGCGTCCGCTGGTTCTGCGTGTGCGCTCCTTCAGGAGGACAATCCGCAGCCATCCTCAACGGGGTTCAGCAACACCCTCTCAGGCGCAGGCGGACGACGCTCCCTGCTACGGGTGTGGCAACGTTCGGGCTTCTCACCCCGGACGCAGGCTGGTGAGGACCACCATGACCATGAAGAGCACGAGCATCACCAGCGGGAGCAGGCGGTGGACGCGCTCGCTGGCGGTGAGGGCGCCGGCCAGCGCGGCAAGGAAGAAGGAAAGCTCGAAGGGACGGTCCTGGTTCCACAGCGGATCGCCCTGAAAGCCGGCGTTGCGCACGGCCGTCGCCACCGGGATCAGCGCGGACAGCCCGTAGAACCATGGACGCGCCTCGTAGTAATGCTCCCGCAGCGACACCACGCCGCTGTCGTCCTGGTCCAGCTCCGGCAGCACCAGCACGGCGATGAGGTACAGCAGGATGGGCGTGAGCAGAAAGACGAGGAACGCGAAGAAGTTGCTCTCGATGCGCGCGCCGAACTCGAAGCTTCCCCACCAGAACTGCACGTGCGCCAGGAACACGACCGTCGCCGCCATCACGGACGGCGCGTAGACGCGCACCCGCCTGCGCCGGCTCAGCAGCTTGCCCACGCTCCCCAGCAGGTGCGAAAGCCCCAGCCCGACGATGATGGAAACCAGTACGGAAAGGTACTCGGTGGTGCTCATCCGGCGAGGTGATCGGGAGGGGGAGGATGAATGGAGGCCGTGGCGAAGATACGGCGGCGCCGCTCGCGACGCATCCTCTTCGAACGGGTGGCCTCACGCAGAGTCAGCAGAGTCAACAGCGTGTTTCCTCTGCTGACTCTGCTGACTCTGTGTGAGGCCCGGTCTTTTGATCGCTAGAACAGCACGCGATAGACGAGGGCGAGATTGCGGCCGGGGTTGGGCGCCCAGTCCTTGATGCGGCTGGTGGCCTCGCGGTGCAGCTCGTTCCCCAGGTTCTCGCCGCGCAGGGTGACGGAGTGCACCAGCCCGCCGTGGGTGAAGCGGAACCCCGCATCCATCCGGAAGACGGTGTGCGCCGGCGTCACGCTCTCCTCCGCGGAGCCCACGCGGTCCTGCCGCAGCTCGTGGTGCAGCTCGCCGCCCAGCGACCAGGTGCCGTTGTCCCACCGCGCGAACCCCCCGAAGCGCGGCGGGGGCATGAACGAGAGGGGCGTGCCGTCCGCCTGCCGCGCGTGCAGCACGTCGCCGGACAGGCCCAGCGCCACGTCGCGGCGCGCCGCCCACTCCAGCGACGCCTCCACCCCCTGCAGCACCGCCTGGCCCTGCGCGTACCGGTAGACGCTGACCGGGTGCCCGTCCACCACGGTGTCCGGCTGCGCGAGCAGGTAGACGTAGTTGTCCACGCGGTTGTGATAGGCGACGAACTGGCCGTTCCACCGCCGGTCCTGCATGCGCAGCACGCCTTCGACGCTGGTGCCGCGCTCCGCCCGCAGCGCGGCCGTGCCGTACTCCACCGAGCCCGTCCCCGCGTGCAGGGCGCCGCTGAACAGCTCCTCCACCGTGGGCGCGCGGAAGGAGCGGGCCAGGCTGCCGCCCACGGAGACCGCGTCCGTCAGCGGGAGCCGCAGCCCCACGGAGCCGGAGAGCGCGCGGAAGGTGCGCTCCACGCCGGGACCGAACTTCTGGCTGTCGTGCGACTCGATGCCGTAGTGGTCGTACCGCCCGCCCAGCTGCAGCGCCGCGCCCCCGCCCAGCCCCAGCTCCTGGTACCCGAACACGCCCCACGCCCGCGAGTCCGCCGCGGGGGTGAGCGCCGCGGGACCGGTCGAGGCGTAGCGCTTCACCAGCCCCGAGACGCCCCACGCGCCCTCCGTGAAGGGGCCGATGGCGCCCTGCCGCAGCAGCACGTTCACCGTCTGCGTGCGCAGCGCGAACGACATCTGCACGTCGCCCGCGTCGTCCAGCTCGTCGTGGGCGTAGTCCTGCGCCGTCGCATCCGCGCGCAGGGTGGGGAAGCGCGCGGAGCCCAGCTCCGCCTGCCCGCGGAACGCGCCCTCGTACCGCTCGCCGCGCAGCCGCACGACCGCGCCGCCGGGCGGAATCGGCAGGCCGTACGCGAACCGGTACGCCCGCAGCGACGCGCCGGCGGCGGCGTGCGTGCCCACGTAGCCCAGCCCCGCCGCCGCGTTCCAGTTGCGCGAGTCCGTGTTCCCCAGCCGGCTCCCCAGCACCGGGTCGTCGCCGATGCGCACGTCGCCGGCGCTGCGGCCTCCCGCGCGCAGGGTGAGGGCCCAGCGCTCCGCCAGCGGGGCGCTGAGCCGCAGCGACCCGCCGCCGCCGGGAAGGGCGGACTCCGTCTGCGCCGCGGCCAGGCCCTCCACGCGGCCGGGGACGCTGGTGGGGATGTCGCCGGAGATGACGTTCACCACGCCGCCCAGCGCGTTGTTGCCGTACAGCAGCGTGGCCGGGCCGCGCACCACCTCGATGCGCTGCGCGGTGAGCGGATCGATGGTGACCGCGTGGTCCACCGCGCTCCCCGCCAGGTCCGACGAGCGCTGCCCGTCCTGCAGGATGAGGATGCGGTCGCCGCTGAGCCCGCGCATGATGGGGACGGCGGCCGCGGGTCCGTTGTAGCGCACGCGGATGCCCGGCTGCGACGCCAGCGTCTGCGCCACGGTGCCCGCCAGGTTCCGCTCCAGCCCCTTGCCCGTGAGCTGCGTGGTCGCCTGCGCCACGGCGCGCGCGTCCGCCTCGCCGGGGGTGGCGGTGACCTGCACCTCCTCCAGCGAGAGCGGCGTGGCCCGCAGCGCGAAGCGCGTCTCCGCGGGCGCTCCGGCGCTGATGACGACGGACTGCACGGCCGGCGCGTAGCCGATGAGCGTCGCCTGCACGCGCCAGGTGCCCGCGGGGAGCGAGGGGAAGGTGAACCGCCCCGCGTCGTCCGCGCGGGCGTCGCGGGCCAGGTGCAGGATGGTGACGCGCGCCTGCGGCAGCGGCCGCCCCGCCTCGTCCTGCACGATCCCCGTCAGCGACGCGGCGCGCGGAGCCTGCGCATCCGCCGGCGCCGCGGGATGGAACGATGCCGCCAGCACCGAGCAGGCGGCCGTGAGCACGATCCGCTTCATCATCATCTTCCCCATCCCTCCACAATTTCGTTTGTACCCAAATGCACCGATATTTTAGATTAATCTAAATTCAGTGTCAAGTGCCTCGCATCAGAGCCTTGCGTGAGGGAGAGGATGAATGGCCTCACACGGAGTCAACGGAGTCAACGGAGTGGAGCTTGTGCCGCTCCTCCGTTGATTCCGTGTGAGGCTTCGTTACCCCGCGAGCGCCTCGCGCAGTACGCCGGCGGTCTGCGCGGCGTAGCCGCCGCCGAAGAGGTTCACGTGGATGAGCAGGTACCAGAGCTGGTACACGGCGCGGCGGACGGGATAGCCGGGCTGCAGCGGCCACGCCTCGTGGTAGGCCTCATAGAATCCCGCGCCGAAGCCGCCGAACAGCTCCGTCATCGCCAGGTCCGCCTCGCGGTGGCCGCGGTAGACGGCGGGGTCGATGAGCGCCGGCCCGCCCGCCGCCGCCAGCACGTTGCCGCCCCACAGGTCGCCGTGCAGCAGCGAGGGGCCGTCCGCCTCCGCCGGCGCCAGCAGATCCGGAAGCCGGTCCAGCAGCCCGTCCCATTCCGCCCCCTTCCCCGGCAGCCGCCCGCCCCGCCGGGCCAGCGCCATCTGCGGCTCCAGCCGCCGCGCGCGCCAGAACTCCGCCCACGACGCGGCCGGCGCGTTCGCCTGCGGCAGCGGGCCGATGAAGTTGTCCTCCATCCATCCCCATCCATCTCCCTCGCCGGCGCGGTGGATGGCGGCGAGCCCGCGCCCCAGCCGTGCCGCGAAGTCCGGCGCGCGGCGCTCGGGCTCCAGCCACTCCAGCGCCAGCCAGGCGGTCGCGCCGTCCTCCGTCTCCGCCCACGCCAGCGCGCGGGGGATGACGACGTCGTCCGCCGCCGCGCGCAGCGCCTCCAGCCCCCGCGCCTCCGCGGCGAACAGCCCGGGCGGCGCGTCGGGGTTGTACTTCACGAACACCGGCCCGTCCGCCAGCTCCACCCGCATCCCGTGGTTGATGCACCCGCCCGAGACGGGGGACGCGCCGCGCACCGGCCCCAGCCGCGCCTCCACCGCGCGGCGCACCGCGTCCGGGATCATCCCGCCAGCCCGTGCTCGCGCACCACGTGCTCCAGGAACGCCGCGGACGCGCGCTCCACGATGTCGTGCACGTCCTCGAATCCGCGCGGGCCGCCGTAGTACGGGTCCGGCACGTCGCCGTCGCCGGGCTCGGGGTCCCACTCGCGCAGCCGATGGACGCGGCAGGAGCCGCCGGAGGCGCGCAGCAGGTCGCGCAGCGCCGCCTCGTTCTCCGCGTCCATGGCGATCACGTAGTCGAAGCGCCGCAGGTCGTTCGCGGTGACGCTGCGGCTGCGGCCGGCGAGCTCGATGCCGCGGCGCCGCGCCGTCTCGGCGGAGCGGCGGTCGGGCGGGCTGCCGCGGTGGTAACCGCTGGTGCCGGCGGAGTCGATCTCGAAGCGGTCAGCGAGCCCGCGCTCGCGCACCTGGTGGCGGAACACGGCTTCCGCCAGCGGCGACCGGCAGATGTTGCCCAGGCAGACGAAGAGCACGCGGATGGGATCGGCAGCCATGACTCGCTCGATGGAGACGGATCGGGCCCCGGTGGACGCCTTCCGCCGGGGCCGATCAAGATGCGGATTCCCGCGCGGCGTGCAACCGCGCCGGCGGGGCGAATCACACGTTTGCTTGCACGCCGCAGTTCTGCATTCCTAGCTTTCTCTGCCACTCAGCGCAAAGGCGTTGCGGCGCGGGAACGTGGCGGCGGCGGGGAAGGCGAATGCCGTCCCCGCACACCTTCATCCCGGGGGCCAACAATGAGCAGAATGACGCAATGGGACGAAGAGGGGCACATCCGGTCGATGGGAGAGGCCGGCAACAAGCCAGAGTTCCCCGAGTGCCACCGCAGCAGGATCCGCTTCCTGGCCGGGTCGGGGGTGACGGACGGGAGCGCGGTGTGGGAGCTGGACGTGACCAGCGCGCTGTGCGAGAAGATCGGTTCCGTGCACGCGATCTCGTTCGTGGCCACCACCACGTTCAACGAGCGCGACCCGATCGAACCCACGTACGTCACCACCTCGTCCACGTTCTCCGGCGGCAGCGCAACGCTGCGCGCGCGCACCTGGGACTGCCGCTGCGGACGGAGACCCAACACACCCTTCGACTATCACGTGGCCATCGCCTACGCCCCTGAGGAGGAGCCGGCGCCGAGCGGCCGGGCGGGATAGGGCGGATGAAGACGGATCGGCCCCGGCGGATGCCTTTCGCCGGGGGCGACCAGGATGCAGGTTCACGCGCGTCGTGCAACCGGCGCGCGAGGCTCACCAGGTGGGCTGCTCGTCGGCGGTGGGGCCGTACATGGGGGGGAGCGGCACGTTCAGCAGGCGCAGGTACACGCTCAGCTGGCCGCGGTGGTGGATCATGTGGCTGATGGCCATCCCGCGAATCACGGCCAGGGTGGGCATGGTCTGCAGCACCTGCTCGCCCCGGCGTAGCTGCCACGGCCGCATCAGCACGGCGTCGTCGGCGGACTCCAGCGCACGGCGCATCTCGTCCACCTTCTCCTGGAAGGCGTCCAGGATCTCCTGCTTGCTGGTGGGCGGCGGGTTGCGCCGGATAGTCGCGATGTCGAAGGAGTCGTTCTGCACCGTCCGCGTGATCCAGTACACGATGGTGGCCACGTGCAGCGCCAGCCCGCCCAGCGTCATCGACTTCTCGTGCGGCTTCCAGTCCAGGTGCTCCTCGGGCACGCGCTCCAGCAGCTTGCGCGTGGTACCCAGTTCATGGTTCAGGTCGCCCAGCGCGAGCTGCTTCAGGCTTGGCGCGACGGCGGGCTCGGTGGTGGACACGGGCTTATCCCCGCGGCTGCGTGTTCTCGGTGGAACCCTTGGGCGGACAAGATATGCGCAGAACGCGAGAGGGGGCCAGAGAGTTGGCGCACGACGGGCGGCAATGATTCCGGACCGGCCTTCCGTCGCCGCCGTGGAGCGACTGAAGTCGCCGCTGGAACTTCGCGATGTCCGCCTGCGCGGACCGCTCCTGCCGCGCTCCGTTGACGTGCACAGAGGCAGCCTCCGCGCAGTTGAAGCCCCGCGGGGTTTGCGGGGCTTCCCGCGGTTGTTGCGGCGGGTTCACCCGCTCAGGCTGGGTCGCTGCCGCAAACGCAAAAGGCCCGG
>DATAAG010000776.1:0-2397 GCA_036260235.1 Longimicrobium sp. | reverse complement strand
CGGCGCGGCGCCGGACGTCCCGGCACCGCGCCGCGCGGGGTTCACGCGCGCCCGCGAGGGGTGGTGGTTCAACAGCGAGCGGTGGTCCGTCCGCTCACCAGTTCTCCGGCTCGGTGTAGATGTACGTACGGGACAGCTTGTCGGCGCGCGCCCAGCGGGTGAGCACGGCCAGGTACAGCATGGCTTTCTTCATCGGGACCTCCTGCATCTCGACGGGATGCCCGAGCCGGGCGGCTTACCAGCCGTCCGGCAGGTAGACGTAGGTGCGCGACAGCTTGTCGGCGCGGGCGCAGCGGGCGAGCACGGCCAGGTACAGCATCGCCTTCTTCATGGGATTTCTCCTTTCGTTGCGTGTGCGAGCAAACGCGTGGCGTATTTATTTCGTCGCAAAAAGAGTACCACTGTGGATGCAGAGCGGGAAAGATGGACGGGTGGCGCGCTCATCCTCCAGCAACGCTGCGGCACCAAATGGACTGGAGAATGCCAAGTGGACGGCACTCTCCGGCAAGCGCAAACGCGGTGGGGGGATCGAAATAGATGCAGGACCGGAAAAGATGGAGCCCGCGCGCGCCCCGGGAGGGATCAGGACTCCGGTTGTTCTTCCAGCGCCTCGTCCACGAAACCCTGCAGGACCTCACAGCAGGTCTCCATCTGAACGCTGATGGTGTCCGGGCTTCTGCCGGAGAGGACGACGGTGGGCACCTGGTGGTGCTCCGGGCAGGTCAGCGACCCCAGCGCGGCCCGGTACTCCTCCGCGATCTCCTCCATCCGCGACCGCGTGAGGGCGTCGGCCTCTCCGATCGTGTCGATGCGGATCTTGATCATCCTTCCTCCGCAGCACGTTTCCGGTTCAGGATGCGATGCCATGCTTCATGGTGCTCTGTGTTCCCGCGCTGCGCAATCGGCGCGTCACCCCCGCAGCGCCTCGCGCATGGCGTCCAGCGGCGGGTCGATGGACCACCAGCGGCGGAAGGCGGCGGCGCCCTGCTGGACCAGCATCTCCTTGCCGTCGGCGGCGGGAAGGCCGCGGGCGCGCATCTCCCGCACCCAGCGCGTTTCGCCCGGCGCGTAGACCAGGTCCAGCGCGGCGCCGACCGCCGGGCCGGGCGCGTCGGGATCGAGCGGAAGCGGATCGGCGGGGCGCAGGCCCAGGGAGGTGGCGTTGATGGCCAGGTCGAAGCGCTCGCCCGCGAGCGAATCCACCGCGCCCGCGACGTCGATCCGCACGCCGGGGGCGCGGAACCGCTCCGCCAGCGCTTCGGCGCGGTCGCGGCTGCGGTTGGCGACGACGATGCGCTCCACCCCCTCGTCCGCCAGCGCGCACACCACCGCGCTCGCCGCCCCGCCCGCGCCCAGCAGGAGGACGCGCGCGCCCCCGGGCGGACGGCCGAGGAGCGCCTGGATCGCCTCTCGCGCGCCGGCCACGTCCGTGTTGTCGCCGTGGACCAGGCCGTCCTCCAGCCACCAGGCGTTGCAGGCGCCGGTGCGCAGCACGGCGTCGCCGGGCCGGTCCACGGTGCGCGCGGCGAGCGCCTTGTGCGGCACCGTCACGTTGCCGCCGCCGCCCGCGCGCGCGATGCCGCGCATGAGCCCGGGGAGGTCGTGCGCGGCGCAGCGCAGGGCGACGTAGACCGCGTCCAGCCCCACGGCGCGGAAGGCGGCGTTCTGGAAGGTGGGGGAGAGGGAGTGGGAGACGGGGTCGCCCAGCAGCGCGAACAGCCGGGTGGCGGCCGTGGGGCGCGCGGTCACGGATGGAGGATGGGGGCCAGCCGGTCCAGCGCCTGGCCGATCAGGCGGCGCAGCTCGTGGTAGGTGTCCTCGTATACCTCCTCCGGCCCGCCGAACGGGTCGCGGATGGAGTAGCCGTCCTCTGCCCCGGTGGCGAAGTCGCCCAGCGTGAGCGCCTTCTCCGCGCCGCCCATTCGCCAGATCCCCTCCAGGTGCGACGGCCCCATCGCCAGCAGCAGGTCCGCCCAGTCCACCAGCTCGGGGGTGAGCTGGCGGCTGCGGTGGCGGCCCAGGTCCACGCCGTGGCGGCGCCCCACGCTCACCGCGTGCTCCGAGGCGTCGTCGCCGGCGCGCGCGGCGGTGCCGGCGGAGGCCACGTTCACGTGCTTCCACCCACGCTTCTCCAGCTCGGCGCGGGCGATCCCCTCCGCCAGCGGCGAGCGGCAGGTGTTGCCCGTGCAGACGAACAGGATGTTGAAGGTGGTGGTGGCCGGCGGCTCGGGGTCCACCTGCTGGCTCATCTCCCGTCCCATCGCGAGGTCTGGCGCAGTCTGGGTCCGTGCGGATCGAAACGGATCGGCCCAATCTACACACTCGCGCAAGACGCGTCCAACCGGTGATGGAGTGATGGAGTGATGGAGTGATGGAGTGATGGGGTGATGGGGTGAA
>DATAAG010000775.1:0-3065 GCA_036260235.1 Longimicrobium sp. | reverse complement strand
CGGATGGAGACGGCGGAGTTCCGCCTTCCGGAGCCCGATTCCCGCCCGTCATACCGCGTGTCGCTGATCGCGGAGCCGGTGGGGCCGGGGCGCGCGCCTTTCGCCACGGCGCCGCTGCTGTGGCGGCCGGGCCAGAGCCTGCGCGCGCGGGTGGGCCGCAACCCCGCCGCCCCCACCTTTGACGTCGTGCTGCGCTGACCGCCGGCGGCCGCTGGCGCGGCAGGGGCCGGGCCCTTCCGGGGGCGCGGCCCCGCGCCGTTTTCGGGCTCCCGGCGCGCGCGGCGGAGTGACCCGCTTCACCTTGCCGCGGCGGGCGCGCCGTGCTAGAGTGCCGGTTTCCGCCCCGCCGCCGGTTGGGACCACCCCGCGGGGCCGCTCGACCCGAAACCAAAGCGTACGATGGCCACCACTGAGGCTCCTCCCGCGCCTACCTTTGGCCGTGAAAGCCGCTACGGGCTGGACAACCACGGCATCCGGAACCCCGGCACCGTCTTCTGGAACCTGAACCCGGTGGAGCTGGTGGAGCACGCCGTGCGCCGGGGCGAAGGAAGCCTGGTGGACGGCGGGCCCTTCAACGCCGTCACCACCCCGCACACCGGGCGGTCCCCCAACGACCGCTTCATTGTCCGCGAGCCGGGGTCGGAGAACGACATCGACTGGGGCAAGGTGAACGTGCCCTTCGAGGCGGAGAGCTACGACCGCCTGCGCGAGGACGTGATCGGGCACCTGGAGGGGCAGGACCTGTTCGTGCGCGACATGTGGGCGGGCGCGGACCCGCGCTACCGCCTGGGCGTGCGGGTGATCACGCCCAACGCGTGGCACAACCTGTTCGCCTACAACATGTTCCGCCGTCCGTCCCCCGAGGAGCTGGAGGCGTTCGAGCCCGGGTTCACCATCCTGCACGCCCCGGAGTACCAGGCGGACCCGGAGCGCCACGGCACCCGCACCAGCACCTTCATCCTCATCCACTTCGGGCGCCGCGAAGTGCTCATCGGCGGCACCCGCTACGCCGGCGAGATCAAGAAGTCCGTCTTCGGCCTGCTGAACTACCTGTATCCCAGGCAGGGCGTGCTGTCGATGCACTGCTCCGCCAACGTGGGCCCGGAGGGCGACACCGCGCTCTTCTTCGGCCTGTCGGGGACGGGAAAGACCACCCTTTCGGCGGACCCCGAGCGCGCGCTCATCGGCGACGACGAGCACGGCTGGAGCGACGAGGGGATCTTCAACTTCGAGGGCGGCTGCTACGCCAAGGCCATCAAGCTCTCTCCGCAGGGCGAGCCGGAGATCTACGCCACCACGCGCATGTTCGGCACCGTGCTGGAGAACTGCGTGCTGGACGACGAGCGGCGGGTGGACTTCGACGACCAGTCCATCACCGAGAACACCCGCGTCTCGTACCCGCTGCACTACATCCCCAACCACGTTCCCGAGGCCCGCGGCGGGCACCCGCGCAACGTGGTCTTCCTCACCGCCGACGCGTACGGCGTGCTGCCGCCCATCGCCCGCCTTACGCCCGAGCAGGCGATGTTCTACTTCCTCTCCGGGTACACCGCCAAGGTGGCGGGGACGGAGCGCGGGGTGAAGGAGCCGCAGCCCACCTTCAGCGCCTGCTTCGGCGCGGTGTTCATCCCCCTGCACCCCGGCGTGTACGCGGAGATGCTGGGCCAGAAGCTGCAGCAGCACGGCTCGCGCGTCTGGCTGGTGAACACGGGGTGGACCGGGGGCCCGTACGGCGAGGGGAGCCGGATGAAGCTGGCGCACACGCGCGCCATCGTGCGCGCCGCCCTCTCCGGCCAGCTGGACGACGTGGAGACCGCCACCGCGCCGTTCTTCAACCTGCAGATCCCCACCAGCGTCCCCGGCGTGCCCGCCGAGGTGCTGAACCCGCGCGGCACCTGGGCGGACCCCGCCGCCTACGACCAGCAGGCCCGCAAGCTGGCGGGGCTGTTCGCGGAGAACTTCCAGCGCTTCGCGGACCGCGTCTCCGAGTCGGTGAAGAACGCGGGACCCAGGCCGGAGTAGGCGCGGGACGACCTCGAACCGCACTCACGCAGAGCAGCAGAGCTGCAGAGGGGCGGAGACGCAGAGAACGCATCACCTCTCTGCTTCTCCGCCCCCCTGTTTCTCTGCGTGGGGTGCTTTTCCTTGCGTGCGGCGGTCCGGGATGCCGTATTAGATTGCCGCCGAGGACTCCCGCACCCGCACGGACCACCATGAGCGACGCGCAGCCGGCCACGCAGCAGATCCCGCCCTCCATCGAAAAGATCCTGCGCCGGTTCGCCACGCTCACACCGGACATGGCGCGGCAGGCGCTGGTGCAGTACGCCAACCGGCTGCCGCCGCTGCCGGAGCACCTGAAAGGCGTGGACCTGGAGCAGTACCGCGTGCACGAGTGCATGACGCCCGTCGCCATCTTTCCCGAGGTGGTGGACGGAAAGATGTACTACCACGCCGAGGTGCCGCGGGAAAGCGCCGCCATCCGCGCGCTGCTGGCGATGATCTTCGACGCGGTGAACGGCCAGCCGCCGGAGACGGTGCTGGCCATTCCGCCGGACTTCGTGCGCCAGGTGATGGGCAAGATCGGCCTCTCCGCGCGCGAGGCGGGGCTCACCGCCATGGTGGAGCGGCTCAAGCGCGCCGCCCGCCAGGCCGTCCGGGAACGGGACGGCGTCCGGGATCCGGACGCCGCCTGAGCGCCCCGCCGGGCGGCGCGCGGTGTGGGCCCGAACGGCGGATGTGGGGCCCTGCCGGGCACTTACGGCAAACGGCACGCGACGCGGCACGGGCATCCCCGCAGGGCCCGCCCCTTGCGCAAGGACGCGGCGGCGCTTCTTTTACCGGCCCGGACCGGGGGGAGCGCCTCCCGGCCGCGCGGGGAGAGACAGGAGAACGATTCGTGAAGGCTGACCTGTTCGTACGGCGCGCGCGCGGCGCCGGGTGGGCGATGGCGGCGGCGGCGCTGCTGGCCGGGTGCGAGCCCGGCGCGGAGGGCGGATTCGACCGCGTGGCGTACCGGCAGGACCCCGAGGTGCCTCGCGCCGCCCACCCCGATCCGCCGCCCGTGA
>DATAAG010000774.1:0-4924 GCA_036260235.1 Longimicrobium sp. | reverse complement strand
CTTGCAGTCGCGGCGCAGGATCACCATCGCCCGGGTGCCGACGTGGACCTTTCGCGGCACCGGCGTGCTGGAGCTGGGGGCCGGGACGGGGCTGCCGGGAGATCGTCGCGGCGTCGCGGGGGGCGCGGACGGACCGGAACGACCCGACCGGCTCAGGGCCCGGCGGCGGCCGGCGGAGGCTGCACTCCCTCCGAAGTGACGCGGTTCGACGGGCCGCCGGTCGTCTGCCAGCGTGTGAGGCGCGACTGCAGCACCTCTACCGCGTTCACCGTTCCGCGTTCGGCGCCAAAGACGGAGAGGGTGAGGTACGGAAGGAACGGCCTCTCTCCCGGCCTGGCGACGGTGAGGAACGCGCTGGTGGCACGCTGCGGCCCGCATCGCACGTCGCCGCCGGCATCGGAGCCGGCGCGCAGGCCGGCCATCAGCACCTCTTCCAGCGTACGTCCGGCTGCGCGCGCCGACTCGATGGCCGCCATCGCCCGGTCCAGCACCTCCGGCCCCGGCAGCGAGTTGCCCTGCACCAGCACGTCCACCGCGCGGCGCTCGCCTTGCCAGCCAGCCGTGGCCGCACCGGTGAACTGCGCGGTGCCGCCGCCCAACATGGCGATGGCGTACTGCCGCTGCTGCACCCCCGCATCGGCCGACGGCGCGGTGATGGTGCGCAGCACGGAATCCGGCGCCACTCCCTGGCCCAGCAGGTCGCTCGCACGCTGGATGGACGCGTCGTCGCCGACCGCCTGCGCAATGAGGACGCCGCGGCCCGGCATCAGCCGCATGATGCCGTACACGTCGGGCGTGCACGAAGCGGCCGCCACCCCGATCCATCCGCGGCTCCGGTCCAGGACGACGATGGACCACGTCGCGGAGGCTGGCGCGGGCACGAACGGCAGGAGCAGAACAGCCGCGGCTGCCGCGCGGCGAAAGTATGCAGGCATCGCTGCCTCCTGAATGCGGTGAACGTGTGCGGATCAGCCATGCCGGGATCCGCCCCGCATTGGACGGCAGATCGACGCAGCGGGTTTGAAGGCCGCCAGACCGTTCCCTGTCCGGCTGCGGGCAGGGATCTTGTACCGGCTGCCGATCCACCGCGACGGGGCAGCTCCGCCCACGCGGACCCGGGTGATCCCGCGCCAGGAGAGATGAGCGCATCCACGCAGGCCGAGGTGCTGCGCACCACCGCGGGGGACTTTCCGCTGCACGAGTACCGGCTGCGGCTGGGCGGGCGGGAGTGGAGCATCCTGCACACGGACTCCGTCCTGAGCCGCGACGACGAGCAGCACTTCCTGCTCGAGCGCAGGGAGCAGCTTCCGTACGGCGTGCTCCTGTGGCCGGCCGCCATCGCGCTGGCGCACGAGGTCGCGGCCCGGGCGGAAGCCTTTCGCGGCACCCGCGTGCTGGAGCTGGGGGCCGGGACGGGGCTGCCGGGGATCGTCGCGGCGTCGCTGGGGGCGCGGGTGGTGCAGACGGACCGGCAGGAGCTGGCGATGTCCGTCTGCCGGCGCAACGGCGAGCGGAACGGCGTGCGGGAGATCGACTACCGGCTGGTGGACTGGACGGACTGGAACGACGAGGGGCGCTACGACTGGATCATCGGCTCCGACATCCTGTACGGCGAGTCGATGCACCCGCCCCTGCGCCGCATCCTGGAGTCCGCCCTGGCGCCCGGCGGGCGGGTGCTGCTCTCCGACCCCTTTCGCGCCACGAGCCTCAAGCTGCTGGAGGCGATGGAGGCGGACGGCTGGACGATCCTGATGACGAAGTGGAGCATCGGCCGGGACGAGCAGCCGCGCCCGATCGGCATCTTCGACCTGCAGCCGCCGCGGTGAGGAGGTGACAAGGTTGGCGAGGTGACGGGGTCATCGTGCTTGACCCCCCGGGGACCATCCTTAGATTCGCCTTTCACGCCCCGCCGAGTCCCCGCTTCGCGCAACCGGCTGCCAACCGGCTCCCCCCTCCCGCCCCGTCCGATCGAGCCCCATGAAGCACTACCTGCGGATCTTCGTCCTTATCTGCGCCGCGCTGCTGGTGATGTTCGGCGTCGCGCAGGCGATGGGGCTGCCGGTGCTGGAGGACCCCTCGCCGCTGCTGGGCCGCGGCGGGGTGGCCACGGCGCTGGCGACCACGGCGCTGCTGGTGGTGGACGTGTTCATCCCCGTCCCCAGCAGCCTGGTGATGATCGCGAACGGCGCGTTCTTCGGCGCGGTGGGCGGGACGATCCTGACGCTGGTGGGGGCGGTGGGCGCGGCGGCGCTGGGGTGGGCGCTGGGCCGCTGGGGCGCGCGCCCAGCGGAGCGCTGGATCCCCGCGGACGAGCGGGCGCGGGCGCGCGCGATGGTGGAGCGCTGGGGCGCGCTGGCGGTGATCGCCTCCCGCCCGGTGCCGATCCTGGCGGAGGCGGTGGCCATCGCCGGAGGGCTGTCGGGGATGCGCCTGGGACGCCTGGCGGGCGCCGCGCTGCTGGGCAGCCTGCCGGCCGCCGTGCTGTACGCGGTCACGGGCGCCACCTCCGCGCGGCTGGACAGCGCGCTGCTGGTGTTCGGCCTGGTGCTGGCCGTCGCCGGCGCCGCGTGGTGGATCGGCATCCGCGCCGGCGGCCGCCTGCGCTCCGCCTCCCCCTCCTCCTGACCGGCATCCCCATCGCCAACCCACCTTCGCACTCACGCACTCACGCACTTCCGTCCTCCCCCCGCACCAGGCCTCCACCCATGAGCGTCTTCTCCTTCCCGCGCATCAACGTCAAAGGCCTCATCCAGGTCAACGTGGGCACGGCCAACAACGACGACTACTCCAACGTGGTGTTCCCGCCCGGCAGCCCCAACGCGGGCCAGCCGCTGCGCCTGGCGAACTCCATGCTGGTGCAGCCGGTGACGTACGGGATGACGGACGACGAGTGGGTGGCCTGGGTGCAGCAGCCCCACCCGTTCGCCCCCGCGCCCGGCAGCGCGGCCGCGAAGGTGCGGTCCCGTGCTTCCGGGAGCGGATCCGCGGAGGCGGTGGACGGCACGCAGACGCCCGAGGAGTACGTCAACAAGGCCGAGGCCCCCGTGCCGCTGACGCCGGCGCTGAAGAACTACCTGCCGGCGGAGTGGAACTACTACGGCAACATGGGGCTGACGATGCAGAACGTGCAGGTGGTGGGCGTGGACGCCGGCGGCGGCACCACGGATCCCGCCCTGCAGGGGCTGGTGGGCGCCACCCTCGCGTTCGGCCCCGAGCCGGGGACCAGCGGACCCCCCACGGGACTGCTGATCGACGTGAACCCCGAGGACGTGCCCAGCAGCCAGGTGATCGCCGCGAAGCTCGTCCTGACGCAGAACGGGCAGACGGTGATGCAGGGCCCGCCCAGCAAGGCGGTCACGCGGTGGGTGAACTTCCAGCGCAACGCCCGGCTCCCCGGCCCCAACGGCGCCGCGGGCACCTTCCAGTGCACCATCCCGGTCTCCGCGCTGCAGGGCCAGCCGATCCTGCAGCTCCTGCCGCAGCAGGGCCCCGCCGGCCAGGCGCTGGCGGGCGTGGTGTTCCGCTACACGCTGGCGCGCGCGCTGCAGCCCGTCAACTACTACAACCACCCCGACAACGACGCGTGGATCGCGGCGATGATGCAGGTCTACGCCGGCAAGGGGCTGAACCCGGACTACTGCGAGCTGGCGGGGACCATCGCGCCGTGGTGGGAGGGGGAGATGCAGTCCACCCCCACCGGGCGCCTGCTGCAGACCACCAGCGCCTCCATCCCTGTCCCCCCGGCCACGCCCCCCGAGGTGATCGGCAATTCCCCCCCGTTCTCCCTGGCGCCGGCGGTGCTGGTGGTGGACGAGAGCGCGCAGCGGGTGTCGGTGGACTTCGCCACCACCTTCCCGGAGTGCTACCAGGGCTCGCCGGCGTACGACCCGCTGGTGACGGGGAACAACCCGAAGTGGGATTTTGGCGCCGTGAACCTGCAGGTGCGCGGCGAGGGCGGGGCGCAGTACGACTTCGGCCCGGTGCCGTACGCCGACACCGCGGCCGGAGACGCGTGCGGCTGGGTGTTCGACTTCGCCCTTCCCCCGGAGCAGGCGGAGCTGGCGCGGACGGGCACCTTCTACCTGAACAGCGCGCAGTACGGCGACCTGCTGGCGGAGCAGGAGTACCTGATCGCCTCCGACCAGGCGTGCATCTTCGCGGAGCAGGGCGGCGCGGGATCGACCACGCAGAGCTTCACCAACGACGGGACGGCGGACGGCCCCGCCACCATCCGCGTCTTCCAGAAGGGCGTGGAGCTGGCGCCGGCGGAGTGCCCGGCCATCACGGTGTGGGAGTACGACACCACGCCCATCAACGACCCCGGCAGCGTGGTGCAGCGGGCGACGGACTACGGGCCGGGGCAGCCGCTGACGGCGGACGTCTCGGCGCCGGGGAACCGGCTGTTCACCTTCACGCTCCCGGGGCAGGACCCGCCGCCCGCCAGCTACAAGAACTTCAGCGTGACGACCTCGCCGATGATCAACCTGCGTATCCTTCCCAACGAGGATTACTCGCAGTACTTCGTGGACCCCGCGGCGGACCCGCCGACGGGCAACGCCTCGCTTACGTGGGACGTGCTCTACGACACCGTGTTCCGCAACTACTACCTGCTCTACCCGGCGATGAGCAAGATCGTCCCGCTGAACCAGGAGAGCGCGTGGAACACGCCGGCGCAGGCGCAGACGCTGATGGAACGCGTGGCGCGGAGCGCGTGGCCCACCCTGCAGTACATGCCGCGCACCCGCGACCTCTCCGCGAGCCGCCGGCGGCTGGTGCAGGGGTGGTGCAACGCCGTGATCAACGCCGGCGGCAGTTCGAACTCCTCTTCGACGTGAGCTCCGGCGGTGAGGTGGGCTGACCGATCGGAAAGCGGAACGGACTGGTCTCATTATCACATCCGCTCAGCAGAGTCAGCAGAGTCAGC
>DATAAG010000773.1:0-9689 GCA_036260235.1 Longimicrobium sp. | reverse complement strand
CGTCCGCGGTGTCTCTGCGGCGAGCGGGTGGGGTGGTGGGGTGAAACCGCCGGGACGAAAGCGATTGAAATCGCGGCTACGACGTCACGCTGTCCGCCTTCGCGGACAAACCGGGCAGCCTTCGTGCAGTTCTCCCCCTCTCCGCGAGGAACGAGCGGGGAGGGGGCCGGGGGGAGGGGCCCTCTGCAGACGGCACGATGCTGGCCTCTGAGGCTGGATCTCTGCCGCCGCCCAACCTCCCCCAGGGGTTTTGAGGGGAGGTGGGCGAGTCTTGCGAGCCCGGAGGGGGCGCGGCGCGGTGGACGCGACCGTGCACCGGAGACACGTCCTGAAGGATGGACCAGGGAATGACGAGACGCGGGATGATGGGGTGGATCTGGCGGGCAGCGGTCCTGCTGCCGCTGGCGGCGTGCTCCGGGGACGGCGGCACCACGCCCCCGCCGCCGCCGGCGCCGCAGTGCACCTTCGCCAACCCGGTGGCGCCGGGCGCCGACCCGTGGGTGGTGCGCGAGGGCGGCCAGTACTACCTCATCCAGTCGCTGGGGCGGTCCATCAACGTCTCCCGCTCGGCGACGCTCACCGGGGTCGCCGGTGGAGGGCAGCAGGTGTGGGCGGCGCCCGACACCGGGTGGAACAGCACCAACGTCTGGGCGCCGGAGCTGCACCGCGTGGGGAACCGCTGGTACATCTACTACGCGGCGGGGCGCGCCGGGCCGCCGTTCATCCACCAGCGCAGCGGCGTCCTGGAGTCCGTGGGCGACGACCCCATGGGGCCGTACGTGGACCGCGGGATGCTCTACACCGGCGACGACCAGGCCGGCGGTGCGCCGGCGCGCTGGGCCATCGACTTCACCATCGGGCGCATCAACGGGCAGCTGTACGGCGTCTGGTCAGGCTGGCAGACGGACGCCGCCACCGACCGCACGCCGCAGCACCTCTACGTCGCGCCCATGTCCAACCCGTACACGGTCAGCGGCAACCGCGTCCGCATCAGCTCGCCCGTGGAGCCGTGGGAGGACGGAACGGAGCTGGACCTGCAGGAGGGGCCGGCGCTGCTGCAGCGCAACGGACAGACGTTCATCATCTACTCCACCCGCGAGTCGTGGCTGCCGGACTACCGGCTGGGACAGCTCAGGCTCACCGGCGCGGACCCGCTGCAGCCGTCCAGCTGGACCAAGAGCGGGCCGGTCTTCGCCTCCGGCGAAGGGGTGGTCGGGGTGGGGCACGCCAGCTTCACCACCTCGCCCTCGGGGATGGAGGACTGGATCGTCTACCACGCCAAGACCAGCGCCACGCCGGGATGGGACCGGGTGATCCGGATGCAGCCCTTCACCTGGAAGGCGGACGGCTCGCCGGACTTCGGCATCCCCGTCGCCAGCGGCCGCCAGATCGCCCGCCCCGCCGGCGAGTGCGCGGCGCAGTAGGCAAACAGAGAATGGCCTCACACGGAGTCAACGGAGTGAACGGAGCCGGACCTCCCGGCAGTTCGACTCCGCTGACTCCGCTGACTCCGTGTGAGCCGATGCCGTGAGTGCGTCGCCGCGACGGAAGCCGGCCCACCGCTGAAGAAAATCAGCATCCATGACCACCACCCGCCCCAGCATCGAGCGGTCGCTCTTCGGGCACCTGCCGGACGGCACGGCCGTGGAGCGGTTCTCGCTGCGCGGCGCGGACGGGCTGGAGATGGAGGTGAGCGGGTACGGCGGCGCCATCCTCGCGCTCCGCACGCCGGACCGCGACGGGCGCCCGGGCGACGTGGTGCTGGGGTTCGACCGGCTGGACGACTACGTGGCGGACCAGGGCTACTTCGGCGCGCTGATCGGCCGCTTCGCCAACCGCATCCGCGGCGGGCGCTTCACCCTGGACGGGCGGGAGTACGCGCTGCCGGTGAACGACGGCGCCAACCACCTGCACGGCGGGCCGGGCGGGTTCCACAAGGTGGCGTGGCGGGCGGAGCCCTTCCGCGAGAACGGCGCCGTGGGCGTGCGGCTGGGGCACGTGAGCCCCGACGGCGCGCAGGGGTATCCCGGTACGCTCTCCGTGGCGGTGACCTACCGCCTGGCCGGCGACGGCTCGCTGGTGATCGACTACGGCGCCGGGACGGACCACGCCACCCCGGTGTCCCTTACGCAGCACACCTACTTCAACCTGGCCGCGGACCCCGCGCGCGACGTGCTGGGGCACGAGCTGCAGCTGCACGCGGAGCGCTTCACCCCCGTGGACACGGGGCTCATCCCCACGGGCGAGCTGGCGCCGGTGGCCGGGACGCCGTTCGACTTTCGCCGCGCGGCGCCGATCGGCGCGCGGATCGGGGACGGCGACGCGCGGCTGGCGCAGGTGGGCGGGTACGACCACAACTTCGTCCTGGACGGCGGCGGCGCGGCGCCGGTGCGGGCCGCGCGCGTGCGGGACCCCGGCTCCGGCCGCGTGATGGAGATGTGGACCACGGAGCCCGGGCTGCAGTTCTACTCCGGCAACTACCTGGACGGCTCCGCCCGCGGCAAGGGCGGGCGCCCGTACGCCTACCGCTGCGGCTTCTGCCTGGAGCCGCAGAAGTTCCCCGACTCGCCCAACCAGCCCGCGTTCCCCTCCTGCATCGTGCGCCCCGGCGAGCGCTGGGCCTCGCGCACCGTCTACCGCTTCGGCACCGACCGGCAGGACCCGCGCTAGCTCACCCGGGGGCGGAGGGAAACGGCCCCGGCTCCGCCAACTCCGTGCGACGCCGTTCTTTCCAGGTGCTGGCACACGCCGCGGGCCTTCCGCGCCCGCCCGCTCTTCCGCCACGTCCCTGCGCAACACCCCTGTCCCCCCGCACGATCTGGCGCCAGGGGACGGGTTGACGGCCACGGGGGGCAGCAGTATACTGGCCGCCACCGCGCAAACCTGATGCAACGTGTTGTCAAAACGACACGTACGTCTGCTCTCCCCGCGCGGTGAAGCCCCACGCTCCGACAATGGCACCCCGGCCGCGAGGCCGGTCCGCAAAGCCAGGGGTCTCGCCTTTCCCCCGAGACAGCCCAGCCGCCGAAGAGGTTACCCGCCGGTCACCCGGCACACCTCCCCTGTCGCAAGGAGTCCCCCCGTATGAAGCGTTTGACCCCGTTCCTGCTGTCCGGCATCGTCGCCCTCGCGGCGTGCGCGGACGACCCCACCTCGCTGGCGCCGACCGCCGCCCCCAGCTTCAGCGAGTCCGAAGCGGGCGGCACGTACCTGGTGCGCTTCAAGGGCGCGGGCGTGCCCGCCGGCTTCGCGTCGGACGTCGCCTCGCTGGGCGGCGAGGTGATCTTTGCGCACGAGGTCGGCATCGCCGCGGTCAGCGGGCTCAGCGAGGCCGCGGCCGGCCAGCTGGCGGGCTCGTCGGGCGTCGCCGCGGTGGACGCGGACCTGTCCGTGAACCTGCCGTCGCCGACCGAGCTCTCCATGGAGAGCACCGAGAGCGAGCCGGCCAGCCCGGCCGCCCCCGCCACGGCGCTGCGCTACAACCGGCAGTGGAACATGCACACCATCCAGGCCAAGAGCGCCTGGGACGCGGGGCACAAGGGCAGCCCCAGCGTGAAGGTGGGCGTCCTGGACACCGGCATCGACTGGCTGCACCCGGACCTGGTGGGCCGCGTGGACATGGCGCTCTCGCGCTCGTTCCTGAGCGCCGCGGAGAACGCCCGCGTGACGAACACCTGGGGCGCGGGCACGCCCCAGTTCGCCGACCTGCACTACCACGGCACGCACGTGGCCGCCACCATCGCCAGCAACGCCTACATCTACGCGGGCGTGGCCTCGGGCCTGACGCTGGTGAGCCTCAAGGTCTGCTCGCCGGGCACGCCGGCCAACGGCTTCCAGGGCAGCTGCCCCACCAGCAGCGTCCTGAACGCCATCCTGTACGCGGCGGACAACGGCATCCCCGTCATCAACATGAGCCTGGGCGGCTTCTTCGAGCGCCGGGCCGCCAGCGGCGCGGGCGGCGTGGGCCCGTCGTTCATCGCCACCATCAACTCGGTGTTCAACTACGCGCACCGCAGCGGCACCACGGTGGTGGTGGCCGCGGGGAACAGCGCGATGGACATGGACCACAACGGCAACATCTACAACGCGTATTGCAACGCGCCGCACGTGATCTGCGCGTCGGCCACCGGCCCCACGGGACAGGCCAGCCTGACCGGCCCGTGGACCAACGTCGACGCGCTGGCGGGCTACAGCAACTACGGCAGCTCCGCCATCACGGTGGCCGCGCCGGGCGGCAACGCCGTCGCGGTGACGGCGGCGTGCTCGGGCTTCACCATCGTCACGCCGCTGCTGGCGTGCCGCAACCGCTTCTTCATCTCGCCCACCAGCTGGTCCGCGTTCTCGGTGGGCCTGTCGGGCACCAGCATGGCGTCGCCGCACGTGGCCGGCCTGGCGGGCCTCATCGTGAGCGACGGCACCAGCCAGCCGTCGCAGGTGCGCGCGCGCATCCAGCAGAGCGCCGACGACCTGGGCCCGGCGGGCACGGACCCGGCCTACGGCAAGGGCCGCATCAACGTGGCGCGCGCCTTCGGCCTGTAAACAGGACCGAAGCAATCGCCTGAACGACGGAAGGGCGGCGCTACCGGGCGCCGCCCTTTCGCGTTGTCCTCACCGCTCCCAGCAAAGGCATACTTCTAAAGAATTGGGCCTCACGCAGAGTCAGCAGAGTTAGCAGAGTCAGTCCCAGCACAGGTCAAACTCTGCTCACTCTGCTGACTCTGCGTGAGGCCCAATCTTTGGGGGTTTTGGAACCGGCGATCAGCCCCGTCTCCTACTCCTCCGCGCGCTTCAACGGGGGGATGCGCCAGGCGGCAAGGAGGGTGACGAGCGCCAGGATCGCCACGCCCCAGAACACCACGTGCAGGCTCTCCGCCAGCCCTTCGCGCAGCACGGCCAGCACCTGCGCCTGCATCCGTACGGCGCGGGGGGCGGCCTCGCCCAGCAGGTCCTGGATGTCGTCCAGCGACACCTGCCCCTGCAGCCCGCTACGCCCCAGGTACCGCGCCATCTGGTAGTTCAGCACCCCGCCGAAGAGCGCCGCGCCCAGCGCGCTCCCCAGGATGCGCATCAGCATGTTGAGCGCGGTGGCGCCGCCGCGCAGCCGCCAGGGGACGCTGCTCTGGATGGCGACCAGCGACACGCTGTTCAGCAGCCCCATCCCCACCCCGATCACGAACGAGCCGATCCCCGCCGCCACCGCCCCGTACGGCGCCCCCACGGCGATGACCAGCGCGCCCGCCAGCAGGCAGGCGCCCCCACTGCGCACCAGCCGCGGCACGCCGACCTGCAGGATGCGCCGCCCCGCCGCCCAGGCGCTCAGCGGCCAGCCGAAGGTCATCGCCGAGAGCGCGAAGCCCGCCACCAGCGCGGAGCGGCCCAGCACCCCCTGCACGTACGTCGGCAGAAAGCTGATGACGCCGATCATCAGGATCCCCGACGTGAGCGTGGCCACGTTGGCGTTGCGGATGAGCCCGTCGTTCCACAGCTCCAGGTGCATCAGCGGGTCCGGCGCGCGCCGCTCCTGCCGGACGAAGAGCGCCAGCGCGACGGCGAAGACGGCCAGCAGCGGCAGGACGGCCCTCAGCCCCCAGGTGCCGGCCTGGGTGAGGGCCAGCATCAGCGGTCCCACGGCCAGCAGCAGGAGCACCGCGCCGGGAACGTCCACGCGCCGCGCCTCCGGCTCCACCCCCTCGTGCAGGTAGATGGTCACCAGCGCGATGGCCGCGATGCCGAAGGGGACGTTCATCCAGAAGATCCACGGCCAGCCGATGCTGTGGACGATGAGCCCGCCCGCCAGCGGCCCCACGATGGACGACACGCCCCACACGCTGGAGATGAAGCCCTGTACCCGCCCGCGCTCCTCCAGCGAGTACAGGTCCGCCGCCAGCGTGGTCGTCACCGGCTGCACCGCGCCCGCGCCGATCCCCTGGAGAAAGCGAAAGGCGATGAGCATCCCCATCGTCCCGGCGAAGCCGCAGAGGATGGAGCCGACGAGAAAGACGATGACGCCGCCGATGAACACCGGCTTGCGTCCAACCACGTCTGACAGCTTGCCGAAGACGGGGACGGAAACGGCCTGCATGAGCAGGAACGACGAGAACACCCAGCTGTAGAGCGCGAACCCGCCCAGCTCCGCGGCAATGCTGGGCATGGCCGTCGCCACGATGGTGCCCTCGATGGCCGACATGAACATGGCCAGCAGCAGCGCCGAGAACACCAGCGTGCGATGGGTGGTCGCTTCCTTCACCAGATCTCGTGATACGGGTGGATGACGACGGCCGGTGCGCGCGGCGCGACAGGATACCGCGAGGCGAGGGGCCGCGGCAAACGCGGGGCCGGTGGCGTGGCAGGGGTCCTCCCGCCCCTCTCCCGCAAGCGGGAGAAGGGATAAACTGCGGTTCGCGCACCTTTGCGGGGCCCCAGCCACGCCCCCTCCGGGCTCGCAAGACTCGCCCACCTCCCCCAAAAACCCCTGGGGGAGGTTGGGTGGGCTCTGGGTTCGTGCACTCCGGCCAGCTACCTGCCGTCCGCGAAGGGCCCTCACCCGCGGCCTGGCGCCGCACCCTCTCCCGCAAGCGGGAGAGGGGATAAACTGCGGCTAACCCGTGCGAATCTGCCGTTCTCCCTCCCCCGCGCAGTTTGCGGGAGAGGGTCAGGGAAGGGGGCGGGCTGCACTCGCGCCACACCCTCCACCGCGCCGAACGCCTGGGGTCTACACCCCCTCCCGCGCAGTTTGCGGGAGGGGGTGGACGAGCCTCGGCGAGGCCGGGGGCGGGCCCTTCCCCGTCGCGGCGCCGTCCTTCTGGCGATAAACTGAGAGACACACGAATACAATCCAACGAGTCGCCTTTACCGCACCGGAGACACAGTGGCGGGTGAGCAGGGGGTGGAGACGGAGATCCTGATCGTCGGCAGCGGGTTCGGCGGGCTGGGGACGGCCATCCGCCTGAAGCAGGAAGGCATCCACGAATTCGTGGTGCTGGAGCGCGCCGGGGACGTGGGCGGCACCTGGCGCGACAACACCTATCCCGGCTGCGCCTGCGACGTTCAGTCGCACCTCTACTCCTTCTCCTTCGCGCCCAACCCCGGGTGGAGCCGCACCTTCTCGCCGCAGCCGGAAATCCAGGAGTACCTGCGGCGCTGCGCCCGCGACTTCGGCATCCTGCCGCACATCCGCTTTCACCACGAGGTGCACGGCGGGGCCTGGGACGACGCGGCCCGGCGCTGGCGCGTCGAGACCTCGCGGGGGCCCATCACCGCGCGCGTCGTGGTGCTGGCGACCGGCGCGTTGAGCGACCCCGTGATCCCCGCCCTCCCGGGGCTGGAGACCTTCCAGGGCCGCGCCTTCCACTCCGCGCGCTGGGACCACGACTACGATCTGCGCGCGAAGCGCGTCGCCGTGCTGGGCACCGGCGCGTCCGCCATCCAGTTCGTTCCGCACGTGCAGCGCGAGGCCGCGAAGCTGTACGTCTTCCAGCGCACGCCGCCGTGGATCCTTCCCCAGCACGAGCGCGCGCTGAGCCCGCGCACGCAGCGGCTGTTCCGGCGCCTTCCGGCGGCGCAGCGGGCGGTGCGCGGGGGCATCTACCTGGCGCGCGAGGCGCTGGTGCCGGCGTTCCGCCATCCCGGCGCCATGCGGATGGTGCAGCGCGTGGCCCTGCACCACCTGCGCAGGAGCATCCGCGACCCGGAGCTGCGCAGGAAGCTGACGCCCGACTGGACGCTGGGGTGCAAGCGCGTGCTCCTCTCCAACGACTACCTCCCCGCGCTGGCCCGGCCGAACGTGGAGGTGGTGACGGAGCGGATCGCGGAGGTGCGGCCGCGCTCCATCGTCACGGCGGACGGGGCGGAGCGGGAGGTGGACGCCATCATCTTCGGCACGGGGTTCCAGGCGACGGACCCGCCGCTGGCGCACCGGCTGCGCGGCCGCGACGGGCGCACGCTCTCGGAGGTGTGGGCGGGAAGCCCGCGCGGGCACCTGGGGACGACCTTCGCCGGCTTCCCCAACCTTTTCATGCTGATGGGGCCCAACACGGGGCTGGGGCACACCTCGGTGGTGTACATGATCGAGGCGCAGGTGGAGCACCTGCTGGGCGCGGTGCGGCACCTGCGGCGGCACGGGCTGGCGGCGGTGGAGCCGCGGGCGGAGGCGCAGGAGGCGTTCGTGGCGGCGGTGGACCGGCGGATGACGGGCACCGTATGGGTGTCCGGCGGGTGCCGCAGCTGGTACCAGGATCCCACCGGCCGCGTCGCCGCGCTGTGGCCGGACTTCACCTGGCGCTTCCGCCGCCGCGTGGCGCACTTCCAGCCCGCGGAGTACGTGCTGCATCCGGCCTGAGCGGCTGGCCGAACCCCCAGCCCCGGGCGGCGAACGGCGTCGCGCTTCGCGCGGACCCCTCACCCCCGGCCCCTCTCCCACAAACTGCGTGGGAGAGGGGAGATGGATCACGCACGAGCCTGCGGGCGTGGTGTCCGCGAAGGCGGACAGCGTGTAGTGGTTGCGGCGATTTCAATCGCTGGGCTGGGGCCCAACACCGCAGCACCTGATCCCCATCCACCCCGTCACATGCCCGACCCGCCCCTCCGCCTGACCGATCGTCTCGAAGTCCTGGCGGCCCGCCTGCTGTCACGGCTCCCGGCTTCCTGGCAGGTGCGCCTGTCGATGCAGCCGCCGGTGGTGGCGGACGGGCTCACGCTGGACCCGCACGTGCAACTCATCCGGGCGGTGCGGCGGCGGCGCAGCCCGTACGGCCTGTGCGAGCCCAGCGTGGAGCAGGGCCGCGCGCGCTACCGGCGCGAGTGCACCCTCTTCCGCGGCACCCCCACGCCCGTCGGCGCCGTCCGCGACTTTGCCATCCCCGGCCCGGGCGGTCCCCTGCGCGTCCGCCACTACGCGCCCCCGGCGGAGCGTCCGCAGCCGCTGACGGTGTACCTGCACGGCGGCGGCTTCACCATCGGCGACCTGGACACGCACGACGAGCCGTGCCGCATCCTCTGCCGGCACGGCGGCGTGCACGTCCTGTCGGTGGAGTACCGGCTGGCGCCCGAGCATCCCTTTCCCGCCGCACTGGAGGATGCGTACGCCGCGCTGCGGTGGGCGCAGGCGCACGCGGCGGAGCTGGGCGCGGACCCGGCGCGCGTGGCGATCGGCGGGGACAGCGCGGGGGGCAACCTGGCCGCCGTGATCGCGCTGCAGGCGCGGGACGACGCGCCGCCGGCCGCGCAGCTGCTGATCTATCCCGCGGTGGACTCGGAGACGGAGCGCCCGTCGCAGGCGCTCTTCGGGGAGGGGTACTTCCTGAGCCACGGCGACCGCGACGCGTTCTCGCGCTGCTACCTGGAGGGCACCGGCGTTGACGGCCGCGACCCGCGCGTCTCGCCGATCCACGCGTCGGACCTCTCGGGGCTGGCGCCGGCGCTGGTGGTCACCGCCGGCTTCGACCTGCTGCGCGACGAGGGCGAAGCGTACGCCGCCGCGCTGCAGGCGGCCGGCACCCCCGCCCGGCTGACGCGCGTCGCCGGCCACGGGCACGGCTTTCTGCACATGACCGGCGTGGCCCCCACCGCCCGCCAGGCGATGATCCAGATCGCCCGCGACTGGCGCGCCCTGCTGGACGGGATCGCGTGATCGCAACCTTTCAAAAGAAACGGCCTCACACGGAGTCAACGGAGTCAACGGAGGAAACAAC
>DATAAG010000772.1:0-6417 GCA_036260235.1 Longimicrobium sp. | reverse complement strand
GAGGACGAGCGCCTCGAACTCCGCGTATCCGGACGCGACGGCGGTGGTAGGCAGGCACATGCACCCAATGTAAACTGGACGGGTGTTTTGGCGAGACCTGCCGCCGCACTACAGCATCAACTTGGACAAAGTCAAGCTCAGTCCGCCAGCTGTTTGAGCAGGTAGGTGTAGATGACGGCGTACATGCGGGCGCGCTGCTCGCTGGTGACGCCGGAGCCGTGGCCGCCTTCGGTGTTCTCGTAGAAGTAGACCGGGTACCCCATCGACTCCATCTTCGCCGCCATCTTGCGCGCGTGCCCGGGGTGCACGCGGTCGTCGCGGGTGGTGGTGACGAACAGCACCCGCGGGTAGCGCTGGCCGGAGCGCACGTTCTGGTACGGCGAGTAGCGGCCGATGTACGCCCACTCCGCGGGGATGTCGGGGTTGCCGTACTCCGCCATCCAACTGGCGCCGGCCAGCAGCCGGTTGTAGCGCCGCATGTCCAGCAGCGGAACCTGCGCCACCACGGCGTTGAACAGCTCCGGCCGCTGCGTGAACGCCACACCCACCAGCAGCCCGCCGTTGCTTCCGCCCATGATCCCCAGCCGCCGCGGCGAGGTGATGCGGCGCGCCACCAGGTCCTGCGCCACGGCGATGAAGTCGTCGAACACCCGCTGGCGGTTCTCCTTGAGCCCCGCGCGGTGCCACGCCGGCCCGAACTCGCCGCCGCCGCGGATGTTGGCCAGCACGTACACGCCGCCGCGCTCCAGCCAGGCGGAGCCGACGGTCGCGCTGTACGCCGGCGTCTCGGCGGCCTCGAAGCCGCCGTACCCGTACAGCAGCGTCGGGTTGTTCCCGTCCATCGCCACGTTCTGCCGGCGCACCACGAAGTAGGGGATGCGCGTCCCGTCCGCCGAGGTCGCCTCGAACTGCTCCACCGTCAGGTTGGACGCGTCGAACATCTCCGGCAGCCGCGCCACCTCGCGCACGCGGCCGTCGTCGTCCGACAGGTAGAGCGTGGTGGGCTGGGTGAAGCCGGCGAAGGTGAAGAAGAAGCGGTTGTCGTGCGAGGTGACATCCGCCACGTCCACGCTCCCCACGCCGGGCGCGGGCACCGTCTCGCCTGTCCAGCGGCCGTCGCGCAGGCTGAAGCGCCGCAGCTCGCCGCGCACGTTGTTCAGCATGCTCACCAGCAGGTAGTCGCGCGTGGAGCTGACGCCCTGAATGGTGGAGCGCTCCCCCGGCTGCACCACCACCTGGAAGTCGCGCCCGCCGGCCAGGAAGCGGTCCATGGAGATGGCGACGAGCGATCCCGCGGGGAGGGTGCGGCCGCCCGCCTCCCAGGGAGAGCGCAGGTAGACGGCGAGCTGGTCGCGCACCAGGTAGTAGTCGGCGTCCAGCGGCAGGTCCAGCTTCACCAGACGGTCGCCCTGCAGCAGGTGGATGGCGGACTCGAAGAAGCTGGGGCGGTGGGTGACGATGTGATAGCCGCGGTCCGCCGTGCGCGTGGTCCACGTCCAGACGCCCATGTCGGTGGCCGGGATCTCGATGAGCGTCGGCGCCGCGCCGAGCTCTGCCCCGCGCCGCCACAGGCGCACGGTGCGGGCGTAGCCGGAGGTGGTCATGGTCCCCTCGCCGAAGTCGCGGGCGACCAGCAGGGCGTCCGCGTCGCGCCAGGCGACGCTCTGCTTTCCCTCGGGAAGGAAGAAGCCGCCCTGGACGAAGCGCCTGGCCGCGGTGTCGAACTCGCGGACCTCCACGGCGTCCGCGCCGCCGCGCGACAGGCGCACCAGGCACAGCCGGCTCTCCGGCTCCAGGCAGGTGGCGCCGCCCCACGACCAGTTCACGCCCTCCGCGCGGGCCAGCGAGTCCACGTCCAGCACCGTCTCCCACGCGGGGCTTCCGCCCAGGTACGAGGCCCAGGTGGTGCGCCGCCACACGCCGCGCGGCTTCTGTTCGTCCACCCAGAAGTTGTAGACGCGGTCCCCCCGCACGTCGGGCATGGCGATGCGCTCGCGCGCGTTCAGGATCCGCATCGCGCGCTCGAAGATGGGCCGGTAGGCGGGATGGGCCTCCAGCTCCTGCAGGGTGGCCTGGTTGTGCTCCCGCACCCACGCCAGGGCGCGGTCGCCCTCCACCTCTTCCAGCCACAGGAAGGGGTCGTCGGGCTCCTGCGCCGCCACCGGCGCCGCGGGAAGGAGGGCGAGCAGGAGCGCGTGGCGCAGCTTCATCATGATCATTCTCCGGGTGTGCCGACGGTCGGGCGGGATGCTGCGGCAAAATAATGCGACGACATCCGTCGCCGGGCCAGATCAACGGAATGGACGCGGCCGGCATCCAACCGTGCCGGGGCTCCCGGGGGGCGGCTCCGGTCCCGGGCGGCTGAAGCCGCGGCTGGGACTGCGGAAAGCCCCGCAAACTGCGCGGGGCTTCAACTGCTCGACGGGCTGGCCATGTGCAGCCGGGTAATCCCCAGGCTGCGGACGCGCAGGGGCGTGAGACGCCGCACACGACCGCCGCCGAGTACGCGCAGGCGGACTTTGCGGCGTTCCGGCGGCGAAACCATCCGCTCGGCGGGCGGACGGCACGTTACGCGAGGAGAATCGCGATCGACGTCCTTCGCCCGTCGCGGGCGGCGGAGTCGCGGCACCACCGTTCCCCACGCCGGCCTGCACTCCCACGAGAAAGCGAAATCGCATGCGAGGCGCACGAATCCACCGGCTGTCGTCCGTGGTGATCCTGTCGTGGGCGCTCGGCGCCGGCGGCCGCACGGCCTTCGCGCAGCCCGCCGCGGCGAACCCGGCGGCGCTCACGGCGGAGCTGCAGCGGATCATCACGGAGGAGGTGGCGGCGAACCCCGGGCTCCCGGGCGAGCTGCTGCACGTGCACGCGCCCGCGCACGGGCTGGACGTGAGCCTGGCCGCCGGCGTCTTCGACCGGAAGTCCGGGCGGCCGCTGGATCCGCACCACGCCTTCCGCGTCGCCAGCGTCACCAAGACGTTCACCGCCGCCTCCATCCTGCGCCTGATGGAGGAGGGGCGGCTGGGGCTGGACGATCCCGTCAGCCGCCACCTTCCCGCCGACTACGTGGCCCTGCTGCGGGCGGACGGGTACGCGGTGGAGGAAATCACCATCCGGCACCTGCTGATGCACACCAGCGGCATCCACGACTACGCCACGGACCAGCGGTACTTCGCCGCCGTCTTCGGCGACCCGGTGCGCCGCTGGACGCGCATGGAGCAGGTGCGCGCGGCGATGGAGTGGGGGCAGCCGCGCTTCGCCCCCGGCGCGGGCTACCACTACTCCGACACGGGCTACGTCCTGCTGGGCGAGATCATCGAGCGGCTGACGGGCCAGCCGATGGGGCAGGCGTTCCGCACGCTCATCGGCTACGAGCGGCTGGGGCTGGACGAGACCTGGCTGGAGTCGCTGGAGCCCGCGCCCGCGGGGGTGGAGCTTTCGCATCCGTACTTCCAGGACCAGGACGCGTTCGGCATCGACGCTTCCGTGGACCTGTACGGCGGCGGCGGGCTGGCGTCGTCCGTGGAGGACCTGGCGCGCTTCTACCGCGCCCTGCTGCGCGGCGAGGTCTTCGAGCGGCCGTCCACGCTGCAGGCCATGCTCACCATCCCGCCCACCAACCAGCAGAGCCCCGGCGGCCCCTACGGCATGGGGATCCAGCGCCGGATGATCGGCGGGCACGAGTGCTGGGGGCACACCGGCTTCTGGGGGACCGCCGCGCACCACTGTCCGGGGCCGGACGTGACCATCGTCCGCCACTACAACCAGGCGGAGACGGACGGGTCGTTCATCTTCCGCGCCCTCTACGACCGCGTCGTCCAGGCGCTCGGAATCAGCCGGTGATCCGCGGCCCTTTCGCGCCCTGAAAGGATCCGCGAAACAAGACGCTTGACGCCGGAGCGACCTGTTAGTACACTAGCACCTGCTAGTGGACTAGCACCTCCACCCCTGGACCGGATCCTCATGTCAGCCACCCCCCCGCTGGACGACCTGGGCCGCCGCGAACGGCAGATCATGGAAGTGGTCTACCGCCTGGGCCGCGCCAGCGCGTCCGAAGTCCGCGCCGCCCTGCCGGACCCGCCCACCTACTCCGCCGTGCGCGGCATGCTGCGCCTGCTGGAGGAGAAGGGCCACCTGGACCACGCGCAGGAAGGCATTCGCCACGTCTACTTTCCCACCGTGGCGCGCGAGGACGTGCGCGAGTCGGCCATGAAGCACGTGCTGCGCACCTTCTTCGCCGGCTCCACGGCGGCGGCGATGGCGGCGCTGCTGGACGCGGCGGACGAGCCGCCGTCGGAAGAGGAGCTCGACGCGTTCGAGCGGATGATCCACCAGGCGCGGGAGCAGGGACGATGAGCCTTACCAGCCTGATCCCGGGAGCGGAGTGGCTCCCGCTGCTGGCGCAGATCGCCGCCAAGGCCACGCTGGTGCTGCTGCTGGCCGCCGTGGTGGCCGCGCTGCTCTGGCGCGCCTCCGCCGCCACCCGGCACATGGTGTGGTGCGTGGCGGTGCTGAGCGTGCTGGCGCTGCCGGTGTTCAGCTTCGTCCTCCCCGCCTGGGAGCTGCCGCTCCTTCCCGCCACTCCGGCGGCCGCGGTGGCGGAATCGCCCGTCGCGGACGAGGCCGGGGACGAGTGGAAGATGAACGAGGCCGTGGAGCCGCTGCAGTCCACATCCGCGCCCGCCGTGACGGCGGAGGCGGGGTCGTCCCGCGTCGCGCTCTCGTCCGTCGCGCTGGCAGTGGCCGCCGGCGGGGTGCTGCTGGGCGCGCTCTGGCTGGCGCTGGGCTTCTGGGGCGTGGCGCGGCTGGGACGCCGCGCCCAGGTGGTGCGCGACCCGGAGTGGCTGCGCGCCGCGCACGACGCGGCGGAGCGGCTGGGGCTGCGCCGCCCCGTGCTGCTGCTGCGCGCCCGCGGCGCCGTGATGCCCGCGACGGGCGGCATCGTCTGGCCCTCGGTGGTGCTGCCGCACACGGCGGACGCGTGGCCGGAGGACCGCCGGCGCGCGGTGCTGGCGCACGAGCTGGCGCACGTCAAGCGCTTCGACACCCTCACGCAGGCGCTGGCGCAGGTGGCGTGCGTGCTCTTCTGGTGGCACCCGGCGGTGTGGTACGCCGCGCGGCGCCTGCGGGTGGAGCGCGAGCGCGCCTGCGACGACTTGGTGCTGGGCTCCGGCACCCGCGCCTCCGACTATGCGGCGCACCTGCTGGAGATCGCCCGCGCGCACCGGGGCCCGCGGGTGGCGGCGGCCGCGCTGGTGAGCATGGCCAGGCCGTCGCAGCTGGAGTCGCGGCTGCTCTGGGTGCTGGACGGCGCCCGCACCCGCGCCGTCCCCTCCGCCCGCACCACCCTCCTGGCCGTGCTCGCCGGGCTGCTGATCGTCGGTCCGCTCGCCGCCATGCGGCCCACGCAGGGCGTCGCCCAGGCCGGCGCCCGCAGGGCCGCGCGCGAGGAAGCCAGGGCTCCCCTCCCGTCGTTCGCGCCGGACGAGGACGAGTGGACGAAGGAGGAGGGGAAGGAGGAGCGCGCGCTCGAGGGCGCCAAGGAGAAGGACGGCGACGTCCGGCGCCTTCCCGCGTTCACGGAGCAGGACGGCGACACCATCCCGACCGTGGAGGACCTGATCGCCCTCCGCAGCGCGGGGGTGGACGCGAAGTACATCGCGGACATGCGGGCCGCCGGATACGCGGACCTGACCACCCGCCAGCTCGCGGCGCTGGGCCACGGGGGCGTGACGGCGGAGTACGCGCGGGAGATGAACGCGCTCTTCGGCCGGCTGACGCCCGAGCAGCTGGCGAGCCTGGGCGCCATGGACGTCACCCCCGCCTACGTGGCGGAGCTGCGCCGCCACGGCTACGACGGCCTGTCCGCCAGCGCGGTCGCGAACATGGCGGCCGTGGGCGTGGACGGCGAATACATCCAGGAGCTGGCCGGCGTCGGGTACGAGCGCCTTCCCGCGCAGCAGCTGGCCAACCTGCGTGCCCTGGACGTGACCGCCGCGTACGTGCGCGAGCTGGCCGCCCACGGCTTCACGAGGCTCTCCGCCAGTGAGCTGGGGCACCTGGCCGGCGTGGGCGTCACCGGCGAGTACATCCAGCAGATGCGGGCCATGAACCTGGGCCAGCTGGACGCCCGCGCCCTCGGCGACCTGGCCGCCATGGACGTGACCCCCGCGTACGTCCGCGAGCTGGCGGGCGTGGGGCTGACGGGGCTCACCCCGCGGCAGCTGGCGGACCTGGCGGCGCACGACGTCACCGCCGCCTGGATCCGCGAGCTCCGGGCGGCCGGGTTCGCCGCCACGCTCACGCCGGAGCAGCTCGTCCGGCTGCGGGTGAGCGACGTGGACCGCGAGCTGATGGAAAGCCGGCACCGCGAGCGGCAGAAACAGCGCTGAGCGCCGGGAGGCGGCGCCCCCCCGC